>JAQBWE010000283.1 GCA_027625315.1 Planctomycetota bacterium | reverse complement strand
GGCTGGCGCGTGCCGACGTCCACCGCGAGCACGATCCGCCGCTCGCGGGGGACGCGACTGCCGACAACGGGTCCGGCCAGCGCGAGTACCGCGCACGCCAGCACGGTGGTACGGACCGCGAACCGCGCGAATCGCCAAACGCCGCCGCGTACCTCAAGGAGCGCAACGATGAGCGCAAGTCCGGGGATCGCCCAGAGCAGGAGCGGATCCTCGAAGGTCATGCGCGCCGTCAGGGCTTCACGAGGATCGGGTCGCCCCAGTCCGCGTAGTCGAGGGTCATGAGCTCAGCGCCGAACTGGACCTCAAGGACAAGCGCCTTGGCGCCACGTACGTCGAGAGGCCCAATATCGTGCGCCGGCGAGCCGCCGGTGATGCCTTTCGCCTCCCACAGCACCTTGCCGTCGGCGAGAATGCGTGCGTCGATGTTGCCGCGCCACTCGCCGGGAAACTCAAGCGTCTCGTCGTCAATGCCGAGCGACGTGCGAAACGTTGCGTACTTGCCCCCCAGCGGCACCGTGACGAGGCTGTGGCTGCTCACGCCGAACCCGTGGCGAAAGGTGCGGCCTTGCACGCGCAGGGGGCAGCCCGACGGCCGGCGATCGACGCGGGTGCCGTGCCAGCGGTCCAGCAGCGCGGCATCCGAGTTCTCGTAGAACGAGCGCCGCTCGCTCGTGAAGGCCAACTTGCTCGCGTAGTCAAACCGCCCACCGGTGTAGCGCAGTGCGCGCACGTTGCCGATCGGAACCGAGAGTGGCTTGTCGGGTGTGCAGCGCAACGCAAAGCGCAGCGCCTCGCCTTCGAGCACGGGCAGGGCCGCCGGCGCGAGGCGCGAGCCATCCTGCAGTTCGATTTCGGCGCGCAGTCCGGTGGCGGCCTCCGGTTCCGGATTCTCGAGGTGCATCACGCGCAGCATCTTCCACGGGACGCGGCTCGTGCGTCCGCCCGCGAGCTCCATCGCGATCCCGTCTGCGTCCACGTCGAGGGCCGCGCCGCGATGCTCGTCACCATCGGCGTCGAACACGATGTCGCCGCGCTCAGGCCGCGGGTTCTCGGGCAGTAGATCGTGGCAGGGGGCCCGGCCGTCTGGAATGGCCTCCAGCGAGCGGACGTGGTCGAGCATCACGGGGAGCGCACCAAGCGAGGGCGAGTCGAGGGTGATGATGTCGGTCTTGCCCCCGGCGATGTGCCCCACGAGGGCCGACCCACACGTCAGCCAAGCGCGGAAGCGCGGCCCTTCGACGTGGCGCGGCGCGGCTTCGGGGAGCGTGACATCGATCACCTCGGCAGCGGCGTAGCGAGTGAGGGTGCCGTCGCCGGTGCGCAGCGTGATGTAGTTCGCGTCCACCGCCGCGAGCGTGCCCGCGAGTCGCGCCTCATCCAGCGTGCGCGCGTGGACGGCCAGCGCGACCGGTGCCGCTTGGGCCGGTGACCCGGTCGGTACGGTGAGGAGGAGGCCAGCCACGATCGAGGCGAGGGCGGGGAGGAGGAGGGTTCGCATGGGACAAGTGTCGAAGTGGGCCCTAGCTCCGTCAAGCGCGCCCCGCGTCAGGGCCGGCTTTGCGTTGACGGCCGCCCCCCCGTACCTTGTCGCGCGAGGCCGCCGCCTCCGCACCGAAGAAGCCAGACGGCGGCCTGCCGTACGGCGGGGACCAATCCAATCATGACCTTCGATGCGAGCGCCCCCCCCCGACTGCGCGTGGCGTGGCATGGACTCTCGGTCGTGGGCTGCGTCCGAACCAATAACGAGGACGCGCTCTGGGCCGGCGACCTGGACCCCGCGGCCGATGCGGGCGCGGACATGAGCGACCACCCCGTCGGGGCTGGCACCCTCGCGCGGCCCGGCACGGTGCTGGCGGTCGCCGACGGCATGGGCGGCGCCAAGGCGGGTGAGGTGGCCAGTGAAATGGCCGTCCGCATCGTCAGCGAACTCATGCGCGCCCGCGCAGCCGAGGGCGTGGCGGCCGATCTTGACCCCGACGCCCTCAGCGCAATCTTTGCGCGCGTGGTCGAGTCGGCCAATGAGCGCATTCGCGATCAGAGCCATGACAACCCCGCCTACCGCGGCATGGGCACGACGCTCACCGCTGTGTGGTGCTACGAAGCCATCGCGCAGATCGTGCATGTGGGTGACAGCAGGGCGTACATGTTCCGCAAGGGCCGCCTGAGCCGCATGACGAAGGATCAGAGCCTGGTCGAGAAGCTCCTCGAGGACAACATCATCACCGAAGAGGAAGCGCAGCGGATGGGGGTGAAGAACATCATCCTCCAGGCGCTCGGCATCGAAGAGGACCTCGACGTCGCGCAGCCGCGCGGCACGTTGGAGTCCGGCGACCTGCTGCTGCTCTGCACGGACGGCCTCACCGGGGTCGTGAACGATGCCGAGCTTGAGGAGATGCTGCGCGCTGGCGGATCGCTTGAGGCCACCTGTGCGCGGCTCGTCAAGGCGGCCGAGCAGGGTGGCGGGCCCGACAACATCACCGTCCTCTTGGGTCGCATCGAGCAGGAACACCAGGCGAGCTGAGATACAGGCGAGCTGAGATCCAGGCGAGTTGAGATAGGCGGCGCGGCCGACAGCCGCGCGCTCGCGGGCGATCGTCCCTGAGCCCGCCCGGGTGGTCGCGGCGCATCCCTTACGCCCTTTTTGCGATCCGGCAGCGTCCCAGAGCCGTACGAAACGGCGTACAGTACCTAGCGCCCGCCACCCGGCGGGGCCGAACCACTCCGCGCAGCGCGGGGGCATTCCGCAGGAGGTGGGAACCCAAGCCGCCCAGGCGGGTCCAATCGTGGCAGACCAGGACAATCGACCCCCGAACCCCGATCCGGACGCCGAGGCCCTCGCGGCCTTCCGGGCCGGCACGCCGGGCGCCTTCGAGTCGCTCATGGACCGCCACCAGGGCCGGATCTTCCGGCTTGCTTGGCGGATTCTCGGCGATCGCGAGAGCGCGCTGGATGCCGCCCAGGAGAGCTTCGTGAAGGCCTGGAAGGCGCTCGGAGGGTTCCAGCAGAAAGCCCGCTTCTCCACGTGGCTCACCCGCATCGCCATCAACCAGTGCCGCAACGAGCTCCGCAGACGGGGCACCGTGAAGCACACGCGTCCTCTGTCGCTCGACGAGCCGGCCCTGGGGACCTTGACGCCGAGGATCGACAGCGTGGCCGGACACGAGGCCGGCGCGTGGGAAGTCGCGCGAGGTACCGAACTCCGCTCCGCGTTCGCGGAGGTCATGCGCGCACTCGAGCCGGAAGCGCGCGAAGTGTTGATCCTCACCGAGGTCGAGGCGCTCTCCTACGAGGGCATCGCGGAACTCTTGGACGTTCCCGTCGGAACCGTACGCAGCCGCTTGCACCGTGCACGCGCGGACGTGCGCCGACGCATGGCGTCCGTGTTGGGTGTGGAGCATGACTGAGCCGTTCCCCTCCGAACTGCACGACTTGCTCGACGGCCGGCTCGATGACGAGGCCGCCGCCGGGGTCCGCGCGCGGATCGCCGCTGACCCGGTGCTCGCCGAGAGTTGGGAAGAGCTCCTGCGCGTCCAGCAGTGGATTCGCGCGGACGGGCCTCAGGGCGCCGAACAGGCCCCGCCTGCC
>JAQBWE010000282.1 GCA_027625315.1 Planctomycetota bacterium | reverse complement strand
TGGGTGGGGGGGTCGTGATCGAGCCGTTGGAGGGGCGCCTGCCCCAGCGCCGGCAGGGGATCATCGACACGCTGCTCGCCCGCGCCGACAAGCTGCACGACCCCGTTGAGCTGATTCGCGGCACGTTGCTGGCCGCCGGCGACCAGGGCTTGCTTGTGGAGGACATCGTGGCCCGCACCGCGCTGCGCACCGATGTGGTACCCGCCCTGCTTGGGTCCCTGCAGAAGAGCGGCGAGGCCGTGCCCGTGGGGCGCGCGGGCCGTTGGATCCACGCGCCGGCTTTCGAACAGCTCTCCCGTCGAGCGGACGAGGTCGTGCGCAAGCTGCACGAGCGCGACACCGCCGTCGACAGCCTGCCGCTGGCCGACGTTCGCGCGGCCCTCGGCCGCATGGAGCCCGCGGTCATCGAAGAGGCTCTGCAGCACCTGGTCTCCAAGGGGCGCCTTGTGCGCACCGCGACGGGCAATGTGCGCCACCGCGATCACTCGGGCGAGCTGCCCGACGCCGACCGTGCGCTGTGCGATGCCGTGCAGGGCGCACTGGCACGCGGCAAGGGCCGCCCGCCTGAGCTTGAGGACCTCGAAGCCGAGCTCAGCTTGACCACGCCGAAGGTGCAGCGCGCACTCCGCCTGCTTGAGGCCCGCCGGCTGGCGTTCAAGACCGAGACCCATTGGTTTGACGGTGCTTGGGTCGAGCACGCGAAGAACCTGCTCCGACGACGGGCCGCGGAGGCCGGCGGCTTCACGCCGGCGGAGGCCCGCGAGCTGCTCGAGACCACGCGCAAGTGGGTCATCCCGCTGCTGGAAGCCCTCGACAAGTCCGGCTTCTGCCGCCGAGCCGGAGATCGCAGGGTTCTTCGCGATTCATGAGGGTCGAGCACGGATTCCGGGCCGAACGGGGCTCGACGGCTACGATGGAGGCATGCTTGCGTATCGAAGCCTCGCCTCTGCAGCCTGTCACCGGGCGCATGACCGCGCGCGGCGCGGACTGATCGCCGCCGCCTTTCTGCTGGGCGCCCTGGCTTGGGGCAGCGTCCCGGCCCGTGCCGATGACGACGAGGGGCCGCCCGAGCCGCCGCCCGTCGAGGCGCCCGCGAACGTCGAAGATGTGATCGTGCATGTCAACGGCTCCGTCTGGAGCGGTCGGATCCTGCAGGAGTCGAGCGAGGAGGTTGTGCTCGAGCGCGTCTCCAAGAGTGGCGGCGTGGGCCGCATCACGTTCTCGCGCGACGACATCAGGGTGATTCGCCGTGGGAGCCCGCAGACCGAGGCCGCGGCCGAGGGCGGTCCCCGGCTCGTGCGCGAGGAGTGGTTCTTGCTGCGCAGCGCGGGCCGGATCGTAGGGCCCCGGCATCTCGAGCTGTTGGCTCTGCGCTTGCGCGGCGAGCCCGGCTTTCGCATCGAAGAGGCGCTTGAGTACTTCGCGCAGGGTCCGCAACTGCCGGCCACGCGCACGCAGCGCACGGAAGAGGTCGATCAGCGGTTCCTGCCGCGCCTCCTCGCGTACCGCGAAGAGGGCGACGCCTCGCGCGAACGCGGCGGGCGCGAGCGCTACGCGCGCAGCGTTGCGGGGCGCGTACGCGACGGAACCTGGATCGGCGCTTCGTCGCGTGGCGGTGAGAACACACGCTGCGAGGTCGTGCTGCCGCCCGGTGCCCGAGGCCCGCTCGGCACGCGCGAGCATCTGCTGCGCATGCCGCGGCGCGTCGGGCTACTGGATCTGCGCGTGCTCGATCCTGAGCGCGAAGAACTCGTGACCGTGCGCGCCGGCTTCACCTCCGTGACGGAAGACCCCGCCGGTCGGCGGCCGGGGCATGAGTTCCACTGGGAGCAGGGCTCCACGCGCCTCATCTCCTACTTCGATCGTGCGCAACACGCCGTGCTGGAGCGGATCGCCGAGGGCATCGAAGCGCTGCCCGTCAGTCGTGAGCAGGCTGAGGCCGCGTCGGAGCAGGCCGCGCGCGCGGGTGCGGATCCGGACGTGCGCGATGTGCGGCTGCCCGAGGCGGGTATCGAGTTCACGGCTCCGGGTCCGCTCTGGACTTGGACTGAGCAGAGCGGCTCCCCTGGCAACACGGGCTGGCGCGTGCTCGGCCGGCTGGCCAACCCCGTGCTCGTCACGGACGTGCGGGTTGAGTGGCATCCGGAGGAGACGACCTCTGAGGTGGACCCCCAGGCCGTCGAGGCTTGGCTCTTGCGCTGCCTGCGCGCCGTCAGCCCGGATATCGCCGTGCACCAGCCGCGCCGGGAGCTGACGGGCCTGGAGCTGGCCTGGCAGATCGGTCTCGAAGGCACGTTGCGCGACGAGCGCGTGCGAACAGTGGCTGTGGTGGTGGACCGGCCGGGCGGCCGCGTGGTACTCCTGCTGGCCGGTCCGGCGGGCGCTTGGGAGCAGGTCCAGCCGGCCGTCGCGCAGTTCGTGCGCTCCATCCGCCTGCTCTGAGAGTCACCTTCCGGAGAGCCGTGGCCAGCCGACAGGATCTCGAACTGGCCAAGCGTCTGCTCGCTGCGCGCGTGCTCACGGAAGACCAGGTCCGCGACTGCTTCGGCCTAATCGAGCAACTCGCGGCGCAAGGGCGCACGGCGAGTCTCGAGGCGGTGCTGTATCACCGCGGGCTCGCGGCGCGCGGCTCGCTGGCAGTCTTGCGCGGGCCGTCGCCGCTCCAGGCGCAAGCCTTCGCGCAGTACCGCCTAGAGAGCGAGCTCGGCGAGGGTGGCAGCAGCACTGTGTACCGCGGCACGTACCGGCCCAACGGCTCGCCCGTCGCGGTGAAGGTGCTCGATCCCGTCCACGCGCTCCGCCCTACCTTCCTCCAGCGCTTCCAACAGGAGGCGCAGATCCTCATCGAGCTCGAGCACGACAACATCGTGCTCGGCTACGAGATTGGCTTCGAGAACGGCTGGCACTACTTCTCGATGGACCTCGTGCCGGGCGCGACCGTCCTCGAAGTGATCGAGCGACGCGGGTTCCTCGAGAACGAGGAGGCGCTCTCCATCATGCTGCAATGCGCACAGGCCCTGGCATACCTGCACAAAGCCGGCTATCTGCACCGCGACATCAAGCCTGGCAACATCATGGTCGAGGCGAGTGGCCAGGCGCGCATGATCGATCTCGGGTTGATTCGCGCGCTTCCGCGCGACGGAGCCGAGGCCGTGGACGAGGGCGACCAGATGACCGTGGGCACGGTCGAGTACCTCTCCCCCGAACAGGCCCGCGGGCACTCCGATCTTGATCCCCGCAGCGACATCTACAGTCTCGGCGTCTCGCTCTATCACATGGTGGTCGGCGAGGTGCCCTTCCAGGGCGACAACGACTACGAGACGATGGCCAAGCAGGTGCTCTCCGCGCTGGATACGCAGAAGGTCAAGCAGCGCCGGATCGCGCCCGAGGTGCACTTCTTCATCACGAAGATGACCTCGAAGGATCGCGACATGCGCTTCGAGACGGTGCAGGACGTCATCGACGCGGTCGCGGGGTACGTCCGCGGCGGCCAGGTTCCTGTTGATCTTGGCCCGGAACCCGCGGCGCGCCCCGTGGCCCCGCCCGTGGCGCGCCCCGTGGCTCCGCCGGTGGCAAGGCCCGTGGCTCCGCCGGTG
>JAQBWE010000020.1 GCA_027625315.1 Planctomycetota bacterium | reverse complement strand
CCGTCGGGTCGCTTAGCGACCCGCGTAAAGGACGTCGCCTAGCGACCCGCGTAAAGGACGTTGTAGCGACGGGCGGGTAGCACCCGCCTGAAGGTGCGCGCCCCCGTCGAGGGGTTCTGCGTCATCTCTACCAACTCACGAGCATTCTCGTTGCCAGCGCCCGACTTGAACGCGTAGAACAACTTGGTGCCGCCGGAGTCGAACGCCATCGACTCGCCTGCGCGGCCTGTGCTCGTCTCAGCCTCGTAGGCCTTGTTCGCGTCGCCGTTGTCCATGGCCGGGTTCGGCGCACCGCTCGTCGGATGGAAGCCGATGTTGGTGACGACGCCGATCCTCTCCTGGTTATGCGTTCTGCTGGTTGCCGTGTTCTGGTAGACGTACGCGATCTTCCCGCCGTCCGCACTCATCGTGAAGTACTGCCCGGAACGGCTCGCCGTGTCTGACCCCAGACCGCTGTGCGTGAGCCGCGTGATCGGGCCGCCGACATCCGCGCTGAAGCCTTCCAGATGGAAGCCGCGGTAGCCGTAGTCACCCCAGTACGTCGGAATCACGGGACCCGACCCGAACGTGCCCGTGGTGTTGCTCGGGCCATTCGTCGCATAGTGCGACATGAAGAACACGTTGCCCGTGTCCTTGTGCATGGCCTGCATGCCGCCGCCGTGGGTGTGGTGGGGGTTGTAGTACCCATCGCTCAAGGCGTAGTGCGGCTGGTAGTAGTAGCTCGGCAGGAACCCACGCCGGGCGGGGAAGCCCGAGGTCTTGAAGCCACGCCCGCGCACGTTGCCGCTGGGGGTGCTGCTGTTCGACAGGTTCTCAATGTTGATGCCCAGCAGGGTCAACGACGTCTGATCCGACGAGGTGTTCGGGTGGTAGTTCACCACGTAGAAGTAGTCTCGGTTCCTCGAGAGGAACCCACCGTAGGGCTTGATCGTGCCCATGTTGGTGGTCCAGTTGGGTGTCGCCGGCGCGAACGGGCTACCCGACGAGTACGTCGGGAAACTGCCCACACCACCGGCCGTCGCCGGCATCACGCCGCGCACCTGGTTGGCCACGCTCAGGTTGTAGGCGTAGTACGTGCCGAGGAAATGCACCGACCACGCGGCCGGGTAGCCGCTGCTGGTGGCGTCCGTGGTGGTCGCCGTGTAGGCACTCGCACCACCCCAGAAGATCAGACCCTGGTTGTCCTCGGTGAAGACCAGCGAGCCGAAACGCCACTTGATCGCGCCACCGAAGATGTCCTTGGTGACCTCGGTCTCGGTGCTGGAGGTGAACGGGTCGGAGGCCGCCCCGTTGCCCTTCACCACGATCACGTCTTCACGCTCGTTGTTCCAGTTCGAGGTGTTCGACGTCGAGCTCACCGATCCCAGCCGGTTGTAGCGGAACGCAACGGCAGTGCCATTGTCCGCGATCTCCAGTCCCGGCGTGGGGCGCTGAAGCGACCCCAGTGGTAGTACGCGGTCGGACCGCGTGCGAGGCCGTAGCCGCGACTCGCGCCGCCGGGCGAATGCCGCGCGACGGTCGAAGCCTGGCGGAAGTCTCCGCCGTTGCTCGAAACCCAGCAGAAGTGCGACATCACGTCCGTGCCCGACGTGCTCGCGCTCCGCGGTCCTGCCAGCAGCGCCATGTGCTTGCCGTCGGCGCTCGAGCGGAAGGGGACCGGCGCGGTCGAGTTCTCGCCCATGTTCCAGCCGTCGTAGAGGTACATGTCGTTGTTCGGAATAGTCACGATGCCGAACCCGCCGCTCGACAGGAACGTGTTCGACTGGCTCGTGGGATTGTCCCACTTGTGGAACGGCGTCTGCATCGGCGTGAACGTGGCCTGGGTCCAGTTGCCGCCGATACCGGAGGCCAACTGCGCCACGGCACCCGCGTTGCCGCCCGGGGCGACCAATACACCACCCGTCGAGCGGTAGCGGTACTGGTGGATGTAGTGGTCACGCCACGACGCGTAGGTCGTAGCGTAGTTGCCCGACAGGAAGTAGAGCATCTGGTCGTTCATGACCATCGACGTGCTGTACATGTAGCTGCCACCCTCGGAGGCGAGGTTGGTGTCGATGATCTGGTAGGTGTCGCCGCTGGCGAACTTCTCACCTGTGAGCGAGATCAACACCAGCACGGCGTTGTTCCAAGACGACATGGTCGTCAATGCATTGCTCGTGGTCTTGATCACCTTGACGGTTGCGAAGCGGCCGTCGGGGCTCACCGCGAGGGGCACGGTCAGGAAGTTGCTGTCCGTGCTGCCGGCGAAGGTCATGCCGTCGCCGAACTGCCAGATGCCCAGGGTGCCCCTTTGGATGGCAAACGGCACATACACCGACGCGTTGCCGCGGATGACGAACAGACCAAACCGATTCCCGCTGTTGAAGGCGAACATGCGCCCGCCGTCGGCGAAGATGCCGCTGGCCGGGTCGTGCGCGATCGAAGGCGTGTTGGGCAGGTCGACGCCGGACACGCCCGCGTGCCAGCCCCCACCGCTGTTGTACCAGCCGTTGGCCTGGACGTAGGTCTGCCCTGCGTTCTTGTCGGCGCCCATGTGGGCGCGGGCGCCCTTCGGGTTCATGTTGCCCTGGTCGTCCCACCAGCCGCCCGGGTTCACGCTAATGCGCAGGAGATCCCGCGTCGCATCGCCCGGCGTCGTGCCCGAGAGCAGCTTGCCGACCTGGTCGGTGCCCGCAAGACCCGCGATGGCGGGGACCACGTGGTTGGTGCTCATGTTCCCGTCCTTGAGGTCGGTCACGACACCCGAACCACCGAGCACCTCGAAGCCGCGCACCTTGATCTCCCGGTCGTGCATGTCCGCCTGGTTGGTGCCTGTGGTCGACGTGCCCGTGAAAGACTGCGTGCTCTCCGTGATGATCACGAGATCGGGGCCCACGCTGATGTTGAAGTCACGCGTACGAGTGTTCGTCGCGGCGCGCACCGAGAGCGGCAGGATCTCGTCGGTGATGCCGAAGCGGATGGGACGCGAGCCCGAGCGGATGAGCTCGTTGGCGTCCGCCGGCGTGGCGGTGCCGAACGTTCCAGGCACACCCGCAAAGAGGGTCATGCCCGGGAGGGGCGTGAGCGGGTCGTAGGTCCAGGAGTACTCGCCATCGACCTCAGCAAACGTCGGAAGCTGGTTGGCCTCGTGCGGGGCGTCGATGTAGCCGTCCTGGGGCACGCCGCCCTGCCCGAGCAGCTTCAGGCCGTTCGCCGCGTGGCCACTGCCCGAGTCCGGGTTGTAGAGGACGGTGACCTCGGCCTCAGCCAAGGTGCCATGCGGCGCCGCCGGGTTGAACGCGCCCTGGAGGGTGAAGGCCGGGTCCATGTCGAACGCGGGGTTCAGGCCCGTGGGCGGCTCCGACGGATCGATCGTGTGGGACAGGGCCTTGAAGGCGTGCTGCCCACGCTCGTTCGGCACCAGGGTGCTGAATGCATGCACGAAGATGGTGAAGGTGCCGCGACGGCGCGGCACGCCGAAGAACGAGCCCGCGCCTGCGCCAGCCTCGCGGAAGTAGAGACCCTCCGAAGGCATCGGGCTGTAGTTCGGGCCGTTGTCGGTCTGGGCGGGGTACAGCACACGGCCGGTCGTCTGGTGCAGACGAGCGAGAGCGGTCGGACCCGTGGGCGTGAGTTGGAACGGCAAGGCGCCGTTCACATACGTGTTGACGACGGGCGTGAAGCCCGGCGGGTACGTGATGTCGTCGTTTTGGTTGTCGGTCGTGTCGGGGTTGCCGTCATCGCCCGGGGCGTTGTCGGTGAGCTCGAAGCGGAACGGCGGTACGCCGTCCACGAGTTGCACGGCATCCGAGAACCACGTGCCGCACTTGCCATTCACCAGCGCTGAGTTGGCGATGATGATCGGCGGCGTGTCGATCTTCCACTGGAACTTGCGCACGCTCGTATTGCCGACGCTATCCGTGACGCGAATCGTGAGCCGGAACGGCACACCGCCCGCGAGCACCTGGGCCGGGGAGCCGACGAGGCTGCAGGACAGCGGCGCCATCGAGGTGCCCAGCGGCAGCGCGCCGTCGAGCGCATCACTCGGATCGTCGATCACGGCGCACGTGTACGGGCCGACGCCGCCCGCGGCGATCAGCTGGTAGGAAACGAACGTGTTGAACACCACCGTCTCAAGCGCGTCGATCGTGATGTCGTCTTCCGTGCCGAGGATGGTGTCGGGGCCCGGCTCGTTGTCATGCTTCTGCGGATCGTCGTAGTCGGCGTTGAGGACGATGCCGGGATTGGCCGCAACGATCTTGACGGGACCCTGCTGCACGTCCCACACGAACGCCTGCGTCGCCGTGAAGAACGGGTCGCAGGTCGTGTCGGTGATCTTGACCGTGAAGCTGAAGATGCCGTCATCGAGGATGTAGCCGCGCAGCGCGTGTTCCGTGTCCGCCACCGCGCCCACGCCCAGCGGCAAGTTGCCCGCGATGACTTCGACGACGTACGGACCCCCACAACCACCGGTGATCGGGATCTCCCAGTCGATGTATTCCCCCGACAGATGCGCGGGGATCGAGCTGCTCGTGATGGCGAGCGGGCTGCTGGGAATACGCAGGCCTTGTCCGCCGCCACCGCAGCCGGCGGCGAGCGCCAGCGCCAAGATGGCGACGAAGCAGATGATGAACTTGGAATTGCGCATGGGCACTCCTACGAGACTTCCAGATGGCGAGGTGAGCATCCTACCCGGTCGGACCCGCAACCGTAAGTCCCTGCGATCGCGCGATTCGCCCCCTCGGGCACCCCACGCCAGCGTCGACTTCGGTCCGGCCTCCCTGGCGGCCAACCCGGGCGCCGAGTCGCTCAGTCCCCCACCCAGGGGCGACCACGGGACTCTGCACCGGGGGGCACAGAGGCAAGCCGGGGTCCGACCTCGGGGACTGGCGCCCCATTTCTTAAGATCTTCTGTGGTAAGCGCTTAGGGCGTTCGAGCTGAAATGCGGAGGAAGGGAGTCGGCGCGCTGTGCGAATCCGCACGGACCGGGCGCGCAGCAGATTCGCACGCTTCCCGACGGAACCGCTCCGGACGAAGCCGGGCTGGGACTTGAGTCCCATACGGCGCGGCGAGAACGAATTGGGCGTCCTGGCTAGGGACGCTCGGGCCGGATGAGGAGAAAGCCCTCGCGCTGCTCCGTAGCGAACCCACGCTGCCGGAGCCACTCGAGGGTCGCCGGCAGGTCCAGCTCCGCGGGCGGCGGCGTCGTGAGGAGGTCCGTCGCGCGGAAGGTGTCCAAGCTCGCCTGGCTGATGAACCGGATTGGCAGCTCGCGCCCGACCTCTTGCTCCAGCGCGGCCAACCACGTGGCGCCCGTCACGCCCTTGGCGGCGGGATCAAAGCGCAGCATGTGCCGCATGGCCTCGCCGAACTCAATGGGCGGTAGCGAGCGGGCGTCCGCGCCGAACACGCCGACTGCGGGGGCCTCAGCGATCGTGCGGGGCTTCGCGCGCTCCGACGAACCGGCCGGTGGCGGCGTGTCGGCGTCATGCCACGCCGGACCGCTCGGGGGCGCGTCTTCGGCGATCAAGAACCAGACCGCCAGCCCACCGATCAGCAGGCCACCCAAGACGAGGAGGGAACGCATGCCCTCAGGGTAGCCGAAGAAGCAGCGGGCCGCCGCCGCTAGCGTCCGGCCAGCGACGTAAGGGACGCGGCGGCCTGGTGCGCCCAGTCGTAGAACGGCGGCATCCAGACGCCCATGATCACCATGGCCGCCATGCCCGCCCAGAGCACAACGCGCGTCGAGGCGGGGATCTTGAAGTCCGCGCCGCTGGGCGCGCCGGGCGGCGGCGCCTTGAAGTACATCGACTTGATCCAGAGCAAGTAGAAGTAGAGGGACACGACGACTGCGCCCGCGCCGATGAACGCGAGGGCGTAGAGGCCCTTGTCGATGGTCGCTCGCAGGATCAGGAACTTCGCGAAGAAGCCCGACATCGGGGGAACGCCGGCGAGCGACAGCAACGCAAGGCAGAGCGCAACCGCCAAGAACGGCGATCGGCTCCAGAGGCCCTCGTAGGCGCGATCTCCGTGCGCTCCGCCTTCGACGCGGTTCGAGGCGGCCCCCACCACGATGATGACGCCGAACGCGACGATGCTCGTGACGAAGTACGCCATGAGGTAGTACAGCAAGGCCTCGGTGCCGTACTGACCGCTCGCCGCGCCGCGGCCGCCCTCGGCCGCGATCGCCGCGAGACCCATGAGCAGGTAACCGGCATGGCCGATGGAGGAGTAGGCCAGCATGCGCTTGATGCCCCGCTGAGGCATCGCGCCGAGGACGCCGAAGAGCAGCGTGATGCAGGCGACGACCCCCAGGATGAGCACCCACTGCTGAGCGAGCGGGTTGTGCACGGTCGAGTCCATGATCTCGGGGCGCACGAACAGCGCCTGCGCCATGCGCAGCAAGAGGATGACGCCGGCGGACTTTGACGCGGTAACCAGGAAGGCGGTCACCGGCGACGGGGCGCCCTGGTAGACGTCCGGGATCCACACGTGGAACGGCACGCCACCGACCTTGAAGAACAGGCCGCAAAACAGCAGGGCCGTGCCCAGCAGGAGGAGCCCCGGGGGCACGGCACCTTCCGCCGCGGACGCCCAAACCTTGGCGCTAATGGCGTCGAGGGAGAGGCTGCCCGTCCAGCCGTAGATCAGGCCAATACCCAGCAGGAGCAGCGCCGTCGAGACCGCGCCCACCACTAGGTACTTAAGGCCAGCCTCCGTCGAGCGTAGGTCGTTGCGTCGGAACGCGGCGAGCACGTACGCCATGATCGTGACGAGCTCGAGGCAGACGAACAGCGAGAGCAGATCACTCACGCCGGAGACCAGCATCACGCCCAGCAAGCTGAATAGGAGGATCGCGTAGAACTCGCCGTGGCCCCGATCGAGTCGGTTCGTGAACGCCATCGAGATCAGGACAAGCAGCGCGCCACCGCCCGTGATGAGCGCGCGGCAGAACACGCTGAACGCGTCCATGCGCAGACCGGAGACGAGGAGGTCGCCGTCCTTGACCGCGAGGGCCAGTTCCGCGCTCGGCCCCATCGCCACGACGACGATGAACGCGCACACGAGCCCGGCGAAGCAGGTCCAGGCGGTCGCAGCCGCTCGGCGGCCGGCCGGCAGGATCAGCTCGGGCAGGATGGCTCCCAGCGCCGTGCCGGCCACGATGAACTCGGGCAGCAGCAGTTCCAGGTTGGGCGTCAGCCCCTCGGGCAACTGGAAAGCGAGAGAGAACATCAGCGCTCCTCGCCCACAGCGCGGATCTCGCGCGCGGGCTGGTCGTTCGCGGGCACCACCCGCTTAACCGCCTTGCCAACCTGTTCCTTGGCCGCATCGAGCCGGGTGACGAGCGGCTTCACGCCCTGCTCCACCATGCTGACCATGGGCTGGGGCCAGAAGCCGAACAGCAGCAGCACCGCGGTGAGCATCACGAATGGCGTGCGCTCGGCCAGTGTGCGCTGATCGCGCAGCTTGCTCCAGCGCTCCGGCATCTCGCCGAACCAAGCGTCCTTGACGGCACGTAGCAGGTAAACGCCCGTGATCACCAGACCCCAGATGGCCAGGATGGCGGGGATGGCCAACCAGAGGTTGCTCTCCCACGCGCCAATGATCACCATCAGCTCGCTCGCGAAGTTCGCGAAGCCGGGCAAGCCCGCTGAGGCCATGGAGGCGATGATGAAGCACGTGCCGGCGAAGGGCATCACCTTCATCAAGCCGCCGAGATCATCGAGCATGCGCGTGTGCGTCTGGTCGTAGAACCAGCCAATGAGCGCGAAGGTCAGGGCCGTCATGATGCCGTGAGCAAACATGAGGAATACGGCGCCCTCGACACCGATCATGGTGGCAGAGGCGACGCCGAGTAGCACGTACCCCATGTGACTCGAGGACGAGTAGCCGATGATCAGCTTCATGTCGCGCTGCGAGATCGCGACGAGCCCGCCGTACACGATGTTCATGCAACACAGCAGCGCGAGGTAGGGCAAGTACTCCGTTGCTGCCTCGGGGAAGTACGTACACGCGATGCGCAAGATGCCGAACGCGCCCAACTTCATGAGCACGCCGGCGTGGAGCATGGACACCGCCGCCGGGGCCGCGGCGTGGCCCGCCGGGCTCCAAGAGTGCAGCGGCCACATCGGCACCAGCGCCGCGAAGCCGAGGAAGATCACGGGGAACCATGCCATCTGGAAGGCCGTGCTGAACTCGTGCTCTTCGATCAGCACCATGTTGAAGGTGCCGACCTCGGACCAAACAGAGATCAGGCCCACCAAGGCCATGACCGCGCCCGCCGTGAGGAGCAGCACCAACTTCATGGTGGCGTAGTTCTGATCGACGGTGCGCGTCGTGCTGCCCCAGACCCCGATGAGGAGGAACATGGGGATCACGGCCAGTTCGTAGAAGAAGTAGTAGAAGAACAGGTCGAGCGAAGTGAACACGCCGAACACGCCCGTGACGAGCGCGAGCAGGCAGATGTAGTACTCCTTCACGCGCTTCTCGACGCTGTAGCTGACCATCACGCCGGCGAAGATGATGAGCGCCGTCAGGAGCACCATGGCGAGGCCCATGCCGTCCACGCCGAGGCGGAACGCGAGGCCCATATCCTCAATCCAGGAGGCCTCGAAGCCGTACTTGTAGCCGTGCGCGCCGTCGCCCGCACCCGCGTTGGCGGTCCACGTATCGGGCTCCGCGTGGAAGCCCACGAACATGCCGATGGAGATCACGAGGAGCAGGGCCGTCGCCACCGTCGCAATGGACCGGATGGCGCGCTTCGCGCTCGCGTCGACGAAGAACAGTGCCAACGTGGCTGCGGCGGGAATCAGGATGGTGAGCAGCAGGGGGTTCATGGGTTACTTCCCTCCCGCGGCGTTGGCCATGCCGACGTGCAGGAGAACGAGGAGGCCGACGATCGCTGCACCGAGGACGAACGAGGTCACGTAGCCGCCCAAGCGACCCGCCTGCACTCGCCGTACGCGATCTCCGGTCACCCGGACTGTCTGCGACGCGTTGTTGATGACGCCCTGGATCAGGACCCAGCGCTCGACGAACCACGCACAGCGGGCAATGCCCTGCTGCACGACGCCGACCAACCAAGCGTAGAAGTCGTCGATGTAGTAGAGGCGATTCCAAGTGGTCCAGACCGCGCCCAAGCGCTGCGGCAAGGGGTCCTTGCCAGCCGACTCGCGGTAAATCGCGCGCGCCGCGAGGAACCCGAGCCAGGCCACAACCGTCGCGCCGAAGGCCAGCCCGAAGTGGAGCACGGCATCGCCGCCCTTGTGCCAGTGGTGGAGCCAATGGGCAAACACGTTGGAGTGTGCCAGCCCCGGGATCGTGTCATCGGGGATGCCGATGAACCCGATGAAGAGACTGAAGATGGCGAGCGCCCAAAGCGGCACCGTCATCACCTTCGGGCTCTCATGCGCCTCGTGATGGCCGCGGTACTCGCCCGCGAACGTCATGTAGGTGGCGCGCCACATGTAGAACGCCGTCATGGCAGCCACGACGAGGCCGACGAGCAGCAGGAAGGGCGAACCCCACACTTGCCCGGTGCCGAGCAGGCTGCCGAGGATCTCGTCCTTCGACCACCAGCCGGCGATCGGCGCCAACGCGGTCAGCGCGATGGTGCCGATGATCCAGGTCTTGTAGGTCGAGGGCATGAGCTTGCGGAGGCCGCCCATGTGGCGCATGTCCTGCTCGTGGTGACAGCCGTGGATCACGCTGCCAGCGCACAGGAACAGCAGCGCCTTGAAGAAGGCGTGCGTCGTGAGGTGGAACATGGCGGCGGTGTAGGCGCCAGCACCCAGGGCCATCGTCATGTAGCCCAGCTGCGAAAGCGTCGAGTAGGCCAGCACCTTCTTGATGTCGTTCTGGGTGATCGCCATCGACGCGGCAATGAACGCCGTGATGCCGCCGAGCCAGCAGATGAGCGTGGGCGCCCAGGCCGCGCCGTAGAACACGAAGTTGCAGCGGATCACGAGGTAGATGCCGGCGGCGACCATCGTGGCCGCGTGCATGAGGGCCGACACGGGCGTGGGGCCTTCCATGGCGTCCGGCAACCACACGTGCAAGGGGAACTGGGCGCTCTTGCCCATCGCGCCGCAGAACACCAGGGCGGCGGCGATCGCCGCGGCGAGCACGCCACCCTGGAACAGGCCCTCGAAGCCGACCTGCTCGATCGTCTTCTCGATGACGGTGAAATCAAACGCGCTGTAGGCGCCCGGATCCACCACCCCGGTGAGGCTGCCTACGGCCGCCCAGATCATCAGGATGCCGATGAGAAAGCCGAAGTCGCCCACACGGTTGGTCATGAACGCCTTCTTGGCGGCCTGACCGGCGGAGTCCTTCTGCCAGTAGTACCCGATGAGCAGATACGAGCTCACGCCCACGAGCTCCCAGAAGATGAACGTCTGGAAGAAGTTGGGCGAGACCACGATGCCGAGCATCGAGAACACGAAGAGGGCGAACTTGCCGAAGAAGCGTCCCTTGCTGGGGTCGCCATGCATGTAGCCCAAGGCGTACACGAAGATCGCCAGGCCCACGCCCGTGACGACCAGCGACATGGTGATCGAGAGCGCGTCCATGCGCGTACCGAAGGCGATCAGGACGGTCCCGTCCACGGTCACCCACGGAACGATCATCTCGTAGACCACGCCCGGGCTCTGGAGCGCGGGGAGGAAGTAGCAGAAGAGCGTCAGGATCAGCCCGAGTGCCACCGAGGCGATGGCGAGTCCGGCCGCCAGGTTGACCGCCTTGCGGATGGCTGGCACGCAGGCCACGAGGAACGCCACGAACAGCGGCGCGAAGAGCACGATCCAAGCCGCCCAGGCGGAGAACCCGGATGTGATCGGCTCGCCGGTCGCTGCCGCGAGTGAGGGGAGAGAAACGAGGTCCATGGACTAGGCCTCCCCGGCGGCGCCGACGGGCGCAGCCGTTCCGGGATCGTGGCTGGGGTCGCTGTCGTCCCCGTGGCCGTGATCGCCGTGCCCGTGACCCCCGTGGCCATGCTCGTCGTGGTCATGGTCGTCGTGGTGCTGGTCCTGGCCCTCAAGCATCAGGGCCGGCACCGGACCGTAGTCCACGTCGCGTAGCTCGTTGGCGTCGTCCACGTCGGTGCTCTGGCGCAGGCGGAACAAGGCGATGACGATGGCCAAGCCGACGGCGACTTCGGCCGCCGCGACGGTCATCGAGAAAAAGACGAACACCTGGCCACTCAGCTCGCTGTGCACACGGGAGAAGCCGACGAGCACGACGTTGGCCGCGTTCAGCATGATCTCGATGGACAGCAACATGATCAGGATGTTGCGGCGGCAGGTCACGCCGAGGAGGCCCACGGCGAAGAGGGCCAAGCCCAGACCGACCACCCACTCCAAGGGCATGTCGAGTCCGGCGGCGAGCACACCCGGCAGGGCGCTGGCGACAGCGGGCATCACGTCAGCCTCCGCTTCGTCAGGATCACGGCGCCGAGGATGCCGCCGAGGAGGAGCAGGGAGGTGACCTCGAACGCCAGCAGCCAGCGGCCGAACAGGTCAGCGCCAATGGCCTCCGGGCTGCCATCAAGCACGAGGGTCGCGCGCTCAGCCGCGTCGGGGAAGATGCCGGCGTCGTGCGCATCCATCAGAGCCATCCCACTCACGACGACGAACAGCACGGCCGCACAGACACCGAGGATCGGCATGCGCGGCGAGGCTTCGAGGTCGAGCTGCTTGCTACGCAGATCGAGCAGCATGATCACGAAGAGGAACAGGACCATGATGGCGCCCGCGTAGACGAGCACCTGGACCGCGGCGACGAAGTAGGCCTCGAGCACGACGTAGACGCCGGCAAGCCCGAAGAACATGCCGACCAGCCATATGGCGGACGCAACGGGGTTCTTGCGGGTCACGGCAAGCAACGCCGAGGCCAGGGCCGACCCGCCAAACACGACGAAGAGGACGGTCGTCATCGGGCCGCCTCCCCTCGCTGGGCGCCCCGAGGGGCGAGCACGCACGCGGACATCACTTGTCCTTCCACTTCTTCACGCCTTCCGTCCGGATGCCGCCCAATTCGTAGAGCTTCTCCTTGTGGAACAGCATGTCGCTTCGATTCGCACCCCAGACCATGTAGTTCTTCGACATGAAGATGGCCTCTTCGGGGCACGCCTCCTCGCACAGGGCGCAGTAGATGCACCGCAGCATGTTCAGGTCGAACACGGCCGGGCCGCGCTCGACCTTGTTGCCGACCTCGAGCTCCTCCGGAACGATGAAGATCGCCTTGGGCGGGCACACGAACTCGCAGAGCGAGCAGGCCACGCACTTGGGGCGCCCCTCGTCGTCGGAAACAAGCACGGGCATCCCGCGATACTGGTCGCGGACAGTCCAGCGCTCCTCCGGGAACTGCATGGTGATCTTGGGCCGGAACATCCGCTTGAACGTGATGGACAGGCCTTTCAAGATCGCCGGTAGGTACAGGCGATCGAGGAAGGTCGCCTTGCGGCGCCGGACGGGCTTGACGGTGACGGTCATGCGGAGCCCTTCTCGCCGGCGGCGGTCGGCAGCGGCTGGAACTGCTCTTCCTCGCGCTTCAAGCCCATGTAGGCCACGAAGAGCGCCGCGGCCACGCAGAGGGCGGGCAGCAGGAAGAACAGCCACGTCTGGTCGAGCGCAATGGCGCCCGCCGTGAGGACCACGTTCACGAGCGTCAGGGGCAGGAAGACGCCCCAACCCAGGTTCATGAGCTGGTCGTAGCGGAAGCGCGGGATGGTCCAGCGCACCCAGATGAACGCGAACATGAAGAACAGAGTCTTCAGCGCGAAGATCAACACCGCCATGCCCCAGCCAAGCTGCTCGAGCCCAAAGAGGGTCCAGCCGCCCAGGTACAGCGTGACGACCAGGGCCGCCGCGACGGTCATGTTGGCGTACTCAGCGAGGAAGAACAGCGCGAACTTCATCGACGAGAACTCAGTGTGGTACCCGGCGACGAGTTCCGTCTCAGACTCAGGCATGTCGAACGGCAGGCGGTTCGTCTCGGCATAGCCAGCCACGAGGAAGATGAAGCACGCCAGCGGCTGCGTGAACACGAGCCAGGTGTTCTCTGCCTGATAGGCGACGATCTCGCCGAGATTCAGGCTGCCGGCCATGAGCACGACGGGGACGATCGCGAGCCCGAGGCTCAGTTCGTAGCTGATCATCTGCGCGCTGGCGCGGACGCCGCCCAGCAGCGAGTACTTCGAGTTGCTCGCCCAGCCGCCAAGCGTGATGCCGTACACGCCAATGCCGGCCACGGCCAAGATGTAGAGCACGCCGATGTCGAGGTTGGCGATCTGCCACGAGACCGCCACCTCCTTGCCGTCCACCATCTCGTAGCTGCCCCCAAAGGGCACGACGGCGAAGGTGATTAGCGCCGGGATCGTCGAGATCAGCGGCGCGATCGTGTACATCACCTTGTTCACATGCCCGGGGATCACGTCCTCCTTGAACATGAACTTGCCGAGGTCCGCGAGCGGCTGGAGCAGGCCGTGGGGCCCGACGCGGTTGGGCCCGATGCGGTCCTGCATCCAGGCGCTCACGCGGCGTTCGGCCCAGACCATCAGGGCGCCGAGGATCAGCAGCACGTGCACGATCAGCAGCACGAGCAGGATGCGTCCGATGACCCACCCGAAGTTCGCGCTGCCGTCGTCAGCGCGCGAGAAAATGTGCGCGAAGATCGGGGCCGTCGCGACCTGGGTGCTGGAGAGAAGGCCCATCATGCTCCTACTCCCACGCCCGCCGACTGCATGGCGGGGAACTGCGCCTTGGCGAAGGCCGACTCAGAGCGGAGGGCGGCGTGGAGCCCTCCGCGACCCCGCCAGTCGTACGCCGGATCGAGCTCGCCGAGGATCTCCTCGAGCACGTCGGCCGTCGCCGGGATGTTGTCCGGGCCGACCGCCGGGTTGCGATTGATCACCTGGATCCGGCCGTCCGTGTTGACCAGCAGGCCGTCGCGCTCTGCCCAGCTGCCGTGCGGGAACACGACGCGCGCCGAGGCCGGCACGCTGGCCGCGTCGGTCGCAAACACGACGACCGGCGCCGCGCCATCACGGAGAGCCGCCGGAACGTGTGCATCACGCTCCACGATCACGACAGCGGCCGCAGCGGCCTTCGTGGCCCGGGCGAGCCCGAGGCCCTCCGCACCCTTGGCGTTGGCGCCGCGCTCGTCTACCCGCAGGAACTTGTCGCCCCCGCCGGTGGCTGCGGCGTAGCGGGCCTTGCCGCCCATCACCTTGGCGAGGTCACGGGCCAGCAGCATCTCCTCGAGCGTGCAGCCGCCGTCGAGCAGGACGTCGCCGCCCGCCTCGCGCAGCGCGACCGCCGCCGCGGTGATCGCGTCATCGACCGTGGCCTGTACCCAGACACCGTCCGCCGTCTTGATGCGCGGCGACGCGATGCGATCCGCTCCGTTGACATGGGCGTAGTCCAGCCGCCCCTCATCGCAGAGCCACCACTGATTGACTTCGGCGTTTGCGCGCGGCTCCATGCGCAGCATCGCGCCGTCGCGGCCACCCGTCACCACGTTGCAGCCCCGCGCGCAGCCCGTGCAGAGCGACTCGGTGAAGTCCATGAACCACAGGCGGCTCTTGAACCGGAAGTCGCGCGAGGTGAGCGCGCCCACGGGGCAGAGGTCGATGATGTTCATGGAGTAGGCGGTGTCGAACTCGCCCTTGCTCGTCATGATCACGATCTCGTGATCGCCGCGGCCCGACATCGCGAGCTCGTTCGTCTGCGTGATCTCCTCGCAGAAGCGCACGCAGAGAGTGCACTTGATGCAGCGCTCGGCGTCGTAAACGATCTTCTCGCCGAAGGCCACGTTCTTGGGCAGCTTGGTCTTGGCGGTCGTCGAGGAGGCCTCGCCCTGACCCAGCTGGTAGCTGTAGTCCTGTAGGTGGCACTCGCCGGCCTGATCGCAGATCGGGCAGTCCAGCGGGTGGTTGACGAGGAGCATTTCCATCGTCCCGGCGCGAGCGCTCTTGGCGAGCGCGCTCTGCGTGTGGACCACCATGCCGGGGCTCGGCTGCAACTTGCAGGACACCTGCGGCTTCGGCCAGCCATCGACCTCGACCATGCAGATGCGGCAGTTGCCCGCGATCGACAAGCCGGGGTGGTAGCAGTAGTGCGGGACGTCGAATCCCGCCTCATGGGCGACCTGAATGACGGTCTGGCCCGGCTCGTAGGCGAGCACCTGACCGTCGATCGTGATCGTGGGCTTGTTGTCGGCCATCTAGCGGGCTCCCACGGCTGCAGACCCGGCAGGCAGCGCGGGATCGGACTGACCCGGCATCTGCGCGAGGAATTCGTGGCGGAACTTGCGCAGGATCGAGCGCAGGGGCCAGACGGCGGCGTCGGCCAGTGCGCAGATCGTGCGGCCCTCGATGTTGACGAACAGGTGTTCGAGCAGATCGAGGTCCTTGGGTGTGCCTTCGCCGGCCTTGATGCGAGCGAAGATCTTCTCCATCCAGTGGCAGCCCTCGCGGCACGGCGTGCACTGCCCGCAGGACTCGTCGGCGAAGAAGTGCGCGATGTTCTCGCACGCCTCGACCATGTCGCACGCGTCGTCCATGACGATCGCCGTGGCAGTGCCGAGGCCGCTGCCGACCTTCTGGAGCGCGTCGTAACCCATCGGCACGTCGAGCTCGCCCGCCGTCAGCACGGGCATCGAGAGTCCGCCGGGAATGACGGCCTTCACCTTGCGGCCGTCGAGCGGGCCACCGGCGTAGTCATAGATGAGCTCGCGCAGCGTGATGCCGAACTCGAACTCCCAGACGCCCGGGTTCTTTACGTCACCTGAGACGCCCATGAGCTTCGTGCCCGAGGAACCGAGCGCGCGCGGGTTGGCCGGATCGGGCTGGATGCCGAGGCCGGCGAACCAGGCACCGCCGAACTCGATGATGCACGGCACGTGGGCCAGGGTCTCGACGTTGTTGATGACGGTCGGGCAGCCGAACGCGCCCTCGACAGCCGGGAAGGGCGGCTTGATGCGCGGGTGGCCGCGCTTGCCCTCGAGGGACTCGAGCATGCCGGTCTCTTCGCCGCAGATGTAGGCGCCAGCGCCCGGATGGACGTGCGCCTCGACGGTGAAGCCCTGCTTGCCCAGGATGTTCTTGCCCAGGTAGCCCGCCTGGCGGGCCTCCTCGATGGCGCCCTCCATGCGGGTGATGGAGAGGGGATACTCGCCGCGGATGTAGATGTAGATGACATCGAGGCCCGTCGCGTACGCGCAGAGGAGGCAGCCCTCCAGCACGAGGTGCGGATCGAGCTCCATCAAGTAGCGATCCTTGAACGTGCCCGGCTCGGACTCGTCGGCGTTCAGGACGAGGTACTTGGTCTTCTTGCTGTCCTGCGGGATGAAGCCCCACTTGACGCCCGTGGGGAAGCCCGCGCCACCACGTCCCCGCAGGCGGCTGGTCTTGACCTCTTCGACCACTTGTGCGGGGGTCATGGTCGCGAGCGCCTTCTCGAGCATCGTGTAGGCGCCCTGCTCGCGCGCGACCGCGAGGGTCCAGGAGTCCTCGACGCCGAAGTTGCGCGAGAGGATCTGGGTCTCGGGGTACACGCCGTCGGCGCCGCGCTGGGCACGCGCGGGCGCGGGGGTGCTGCCGGCAGGCCCCTTGGCCGCCGCCTTCTTCTTGGATGCCTTCTTCTTGGCGGTCATCGGGCTACTCGCAGGCGTCCATGAGTTGTTCGAGCGACTCCGTCGTCACCTCGGTGTGAGGCGCCCCGTCGATGAACACGGCAGGCGCGACCTCGCACAGGCCGAGGCATTCCATGTCCTTGACGAGGAAGCGACCGTCGGGGCTCTCGACCCCGCAACGGTCGACACCGGCCTTCGCGAGGGCGGTGCGGCGGAGGCCGGCTGCACCGCGCAGCCAGCAGGTGAGCGTGCGGCAGACCCACACCTCATGACGGCCTGAAGGCCGCGTGTTGAACATCGCGTAGAAGGTCAGCAAGCCCCGGATGTGGCTGTCGCTGACCTCGAGGTAGGCGGCGACGCCCGCCTCGACCTCGGGGCTGATCCAGCCGCCGAAGTGCTTCTGCGCGAGATGCAGGACCGGCAGGCACGCGGCCATGCGGGTCGGATAGCGTGCGACGATCTCGTCGCACGCCTGCCTGAGCTCCTTCGGCGGGAAGGAGGCGGGCACCGGCGGCGCGGCCGGGGCGCTGGCTTCGAAGGCGCTCACTTGTCGCACTCCCCCATCACGAAGTCGATCGAACCCAGGATCGCGACGATGTCGGCGATCATGTGACCGGGAATGATGTCCTTGAGGACCTGCAGGTTGACGAACGAGGGCGCGCGGTACTTGAGGCGCCAGGGAGCGGCTCCGCCCTCGGATCGGATGATGTAGCCGCCCTCGCCCTTCGGAAGCTCGGTGTGGGAGTGGACTTCGCCCGGCGGCGTGTCCATCTCGCCCGTGATGAGCATGAACTGGTGGATCAGCTGCTCCATGCCCGTCATGACGCCCTGCTTGTGGGGCAGCACGAACTTGGGCTCGTCGGCGAGGATCGGTCCGTTCGGCATCTGGTCGATGACCTGCACGCCGATGCGTGCGGCCTGGCGGATCTCCTCCATGCGCACGAGATAGCGGTCGTAGCAGTCGCCGTGCTGGCCCACGGGCACGTCGAAATCGACGCGATCGTAGAACCCGTACGGGCGGTCCTTCCGGACGTCGTAGGCCACACCTGATCCGCGCAACACCGGCCCGGTCAGGCCGTAACTGAGGGCCATCTCGCGCGTAATGACGCCGACGCCCTCGTTGCGGATACGCCAGATGCGGTTGTTGGTGAGGAGATCCTCCCAGGTGTCGGCCTTGGCGTCGAGCGACGCGCAAAAGGCGCGGACGTCCTTCAACCAGCCCTCGTCGGCGTCACGCGCGACGCCGCCGATGCGCGTGTACGTCGTGGTGAAGCGGGCACCCGTGAGGTACTCGAAGAAGTTGTAGAGGGTCTCGCGCTCGCTGAACGTGTAGAGGAACACGGTCATGGCGCCGACGTCCATGGCGTACGCGCCCAGACCCAGCAGGTGAGCCGAGATGCGCGCCAACTCGCAGCAAAGCGTGCGGATCGCCTCGGCGCGCTCGGGTGCCTTGATGCCGCAGACCTTCTCGAACGCCCAGGTCGCGGAGCAGTTGTTGGCCAGCGGCGCGAGGTAGTCGAGCCGATCGGTGTAGGGGATGTAGCGGTGGTAGCCGAGCGTCTCGCCGATCTTCTCCTTGCCGCGATGCAAGTAGCCAACGTCCGGGACCACGCTCACGACGCGCTCGCCATCCACCTCGAGGAGGAGGCGCAGCACACCGTGCGTGGACGGATGCTGCGGGCCCATGTTCAGGATCATGCGCTCGCCCGGGTCGTCGCCGGCGTCGAGCCGGATCTCGGAGTCGATGCCCGGCGCCGACTTGGGCGCGGCCACCGGGGCCGCTGTAGGGGTGTGCTGGCTCGTCATGACCTAGTCCCGGAACCGGTTGTGGCCCTGCAGCGGGAAGTCCCGGCGCAGCGGCCAGCCATCGAAGTCTTGCGGCATGTAGATGCGGGTGAGCTCCGGGTGGCCCTCGAAGCGGATGCCGAACATGTCGAAAGTCTCGCGCTCGGCCCAGTCAGCCGACCGCCAGAGATGCGTAAGCGTGGGCACCGAGCCACCCTCCGCGACGCGCGTGCGCACCATGATGCGCTCCTGCGTGTGGATGTTGCTGACGAGGCCGAGCACGGTGAAACGCTCAGGCAGCCGGTCGGGATAGTCGACCGCCGTGTGATCCACGAGCAACTCGAAGTTCGCCTGCTCCTTGAGCGCCTGGAACACCTTGGGCCAGTCGGCGCCTGAGACGAGGCAGCCCGGCCAGCCGCCGTGCACGGGATGCTCCGACCACTGGACCTTGAACGGCGCGAGCGCCTTCTGCGACGCCTCGGAGATCCCCGCGGGGACCCGGTCCGAGTAGCGCATGCAGCTGGTGGTGACCTTGCTCATCTAGAGGGTCTCCTCGGGCTTGCGGCCACGCGACATCGCGCGCTGCGGACCGGGGACGACGAAGCGCTCGTTGGCCGTCGCCAGCGCGATCGGCGCGCCGTGACGATTGCCGGTGAGCACCGCCTGCTCAGCCAAGTCGGCCGCCGCGCCGGGTTCGGGCGTCGCCAGCGAGAGCTGGTAGGTGCGGTCGCGATCGATCTTGTCCTGGAGCTTCATGAGCACGTTCAGGACCGAGTCGGGGCGCGGGGGGCAGCCCGAGATGTAGAAGTCGACCGGCACAAACTCGTCGATGCCCTGCACGACCGAGTACGAGCGGTACATGCCACCCGACGAGGCGCAGGCGCCCATCGAGATGACCCACTTCGGCTCCGCCATCTGGTCGTAGAGGCGAGTCATGACCGCGGCCATCTTGTAGGTCAGCGTGCCTGCCACGAGCAGCAGGTCGGCCTGGCGCGGAGAGAAGCGCGCGACCTCCATGCCGAAGCGGGCCATGTCGTAGCGGCTCATGGCCGTGGCCATGAACTCGATGCCGCAGCAGGACAGTCCGAGCGGTAGCGGCCAAATGCTGTTCTTGCGCGCCCAGTTGCCCACGGCGCGGACCGTGCTGAGCAGGATCGAGCACTCCGAGCTACCGCTCGCCTCGACGATGTCGCTGATCTTGGTTTGGGTTACTTCGCTCATCGGATCGCCTCCTGGGAGTGGGCGGCAGCGGACGGGGGGACGCGGCGCACTATTCCTGCGCCCAGTTCACGGCACCCTTGCGGATCACGTACCACCACCCCAGGAACAGGATGCCGATGAAGATCAGCATCTCGACGAACAGGAAGGTCTGGAGCGCCTTCTCGCCGAAGTGCACGGCCCAGGGATACAGGAACACGACCTCGATGTCGAAGAGCACGAACAAGATCGCGACGAGATAGAACTTCACGCTGAAGCGCTGGTGCGCGTCCGTGATCGGCGGCATGCCGCATTCGTAGGCCGCTTCCTTGACGGGATTGGTCTTGCCCTTCGCACCGAGCACGAAGGAGAGGCCGAGGTTCGCGCCCGCAAAGAGCACCGCGAAGATCAGCATCACGAGCACCGGGACGTACTCAACCAGATCGCCGGTAGCGAGGAACAGGCCGGCCAGGGCGGCGCCCGGGAAATCGAGCGCGAGGAGCGAATCGAGCGTGGTGGCCACCGCGTCTCCTGGGGTGCGTGGAGTGGGGCCGACATTCAACCCGATTCGGGCCCCACCCACGATGCAATTGCCCGGCGCTGCGTGACCCTTTCCCCTGCTGGCAGGGCGATAGATGCAAACTACAGATTCATGCGCGAGGGCTCCACCTGGAATCCTGCGCCAGGGTTTCGCTCCCATGGACGGAGCCGCCACGGGTGGCGCGCCGGATGCGAAAACGGAGCCCGCTCGACGGCGGTCGGCGGGCTGGATGGGGTGCGGAAGGCCGATGAGGAGGACGATCCCAAGCGCGGCGGGGCCGCGCCCGGGTCCCGACCACAGTGCGAACGGCTCATGCGCGCTGCGCTGGCTCGCGCGCGTAGTTCGCGCGCGTAGTTCGCAGGGAGCAGCGCGCAATCCCGAACTGAGGCTCTATCGACGGCGGTCGGCGGGCTGGATGGGGTGCGGAAGGCCGATGAGGAGGACGACTCGTGGCCGGTCCACTCGAGGACGACGAAGCGGCCTGATCGCCCCCAGCCCAGCCCGCCGCACGTCCAAGATGCAACGGAACCTCACGCACACCCAAACTAGGGGACGCGGAAGGTGGGCAGAGCCTCTTCGGTGGCCTGGCCGCTCTCGCGGTCGAGAATCCAGTGCCGACCGGCCGTCAGGCCCGCGTAGGTCGTGCTTTGGCGGTCGCGGCCGGGCCAGACCACGGTGGCAGAGCACGTCTGCGCCGCCCCCAAGCCCACGTGGGCCCGCGGATCGTCGCAGCCGAGGAACGATTGCTGGCGATTGATGGCGAATCGCTGGTTCAGGCCGGGCGTCTCCACCGTAAAGCTGCCGCCCAGGGCCTCCCGGTTGCCGCCCGCCTGGCGGAAGCTGAACTTCGCCCAGCCGGCGTCACTCGCAGCGCCGTCCGGCTCCCGAGCCGGACCCTCGCCCAGCAGGACAGTGGGCGGCGTGTTCATGTTCATCACGAGGATGTCCATCCGCCCGTCGTTGTTCCAGTCGGCGAACGCAGCCTGCCGGCTGCACCCCGCGACAGCCGTACCGTCGCCCGCGTCGAGTTTGGTGGTATCCGCGCCGGCGGGCGCGTTGCGCTGGGCCTTGGCGCCCACCTCGCGAAACGCCAACGAGCGCGCGTCCATGTTCTCGAAGAACGCGTTGAGCTGGTCGTAGCTCGTGCCCGTCTTCTCGAAGATGTCGATCTCCTTGTAGACGTGCCCGTTGGCAACGTACAGGTCGAGATCGCCGTCGTTATCGAAGTCGTACCAGCCACAGCCCCACGAGAGGTCGTAGTAGACCTGCTGGCCCATCGTCTGCAGGCCACGGTCCTTGTAGTAGACCGCGCCGCCATCACCGCCCACGCGCTTGGCGATGTAGAGGTTGTTGTAGTCGTGGCTGAAGTTGGTGATGAAAATGTCGAGGCGACCGTCTTGATCGATGTCTGACACGGACATCCCCATGCTGGCCTGGGCCGAGGTCTGCTGGCCCACCTTGATGCCGAGGGTGTCCGACGTGTCCCGAAACAGGATGCGACCGTCCGCGCCGCGTTCCTGCTGCCACATGAAGTTCTCTTCCGAATCGTTGGCGACGTAGATGTCGAGCAAGCCGTCGTCGTTGAAGTCGAACATCAGCGTCGTGAAAGCGTACTTGCCGATGCGGGGCCTCAGGCCCCAGCGATCGGTCACGTCCTCAAACGTGCCGTCTTCGCGTTGACGGTACATCGTGTCGTGCTGGCCCTTGAGGCCGATGGGGCCGCAATACGCCTGAATCGCGCGCCACTTGCAATCGCGCCCACTAATGGACTCGACGGGCGTGCCCGCAGGCAGGCCCTGCTTGACGCGCAGGCGATCGATCTCGGCCGCCGGATCCGAGTAGGCGGCCACGTAGATGTCCAGCCGTCCGTCGTCGTCCACGTCGCCGACGGCCGCGCACGTGCTCCAGTCGAACGGGCTCCCCGCGACGCCGAGCGCCTCGGCGACATCCGTAAACGTGCCGTCCCCGTTGTTGCGCCAGAGCCGATTGACGCCGTAGTTCGCGACGAACACGTCCTGATCGCCATCGGCATCGACATCGAAGGGCGTGGCCCCGAACGACCAGCGCTCATCGAAGATGCCCGCCTTCGTGGTGACGTCGGTGAAGGTTCCATCGCCGTTGTTCCGCCAGAGGGAGTCGAGGAACGACTCCTTGCGCGACTCGTTCTCCACGAGCGCAGGCCGCGTACGGCCGGTGTCCGGGTCGTCCACGGCTTTGAGCTGGTAGTTGCTGAATACGTCGCCATCGGGGATGTACACGTCGAGCAGGTGGTCGCCGTCGTAGTCAAACCAGGCGGCGCCGGGCCCGACGGCCTCGATGAGGAACTCCTTGAGGCCAGCGCGGCCGGAGTGATTGAGGGCGGTGATACCCGCCGTGGCCGTCACGTCGCGCAGCCTCATCTTGGTGGCCGGGGCGTCCTTCCACCGATCGGCTTCGACCCCCTCAGCCGCCGGGTTGCCCTTGCCGGAGCCGCCCTCGTCGCCGCAGGACCCGAGCAGCACCGGCAGCCCGGCCAGCAAGAGCACGGACGAGACGAGCAGGAACGTGCGGGAACAGGTCACGGGATTCCAGTCTCCATGGGCCGCTGGAGCAACGCGCCGGCCCGCCAGATCATCCCACCGTCCGGCTGAGATGCCGCGCCCCGTATGCGCTCAGGTGTCCTGTCGAGCACGTACGGCTTCGTGGCTGCGGGCCCTGGACTTGCCGTCTTCGGGCTCGAG
>JAQBWE010000019.1 GCA_027625315.1 Planctomycetota bacterium | reverse complement strand
GAGGTACTTGTCGTACTCCTCGGTCGCCATGACCAGACCGCTGCGGACCGGGCCGGCGTGGGCGAGCGCGCGTTCGTCGTCCGGCACTTCCTCGCGCGGATCGCGATCGACAAACCCGGCGTGATACGGCGTGCCCTGATCGCGCAGCGCGTAGGTGTCACCGAGAGCGCGGCGGGCCTCGAAGCTCCACTCGCTATTGGGATAGCGAATCAGCAACTCCTTGAAGTACAGCATCGCGCGCTGCAACTCCTCGGGGTCCTTCTGGTAGTAGCGGCCAAGCGTAAGCAATGCGTCGTCGGCGTACCGGCCGGCGGGAAACGTCAGGGCGACATAGCGAAGGGCGTCAAGGGCTTCGTCGTCGGTTTGGAAGATCGCGAAGATGCCACCCTTGGCAGCCAACCGCGCCAGGGCGGCCCGATAAATCTTCTCTTCAACCTCGGGCACGTTCGGGTTGACGGGCGCGACTTCCATGTACGACTGGAACGCTTGGATCGAGTCCATCCACTCGCGTTCGCCGTACCGATGGACGCCCTCGCGGTAGCGCGCTTCGGCGGCGCGCTCGTACTCCGGATAGTCGTCGGCGATGTCCTCGTAGATGTCGGCCTTCGCTTCGTCGCCGCGAGCGGCCTCCGCGCGCTGCCAGAGTGCGTCCGCCTGTCGGGCGCGCGCCTCAAACGTGCGGCGCAGCTCATCCTCAGACGGCGGCGGCGGCGCCTCGCCGTTCTTGGGCGTGTGGGGGCTGCTGCCGGAGCCCGCGTACTGGCCGGGCACATCGAGCTGCCGGGCGGTCGTCGAGCCCGTAGGCTTCAGGAAGCCAGGCATCTCGGGCGTCTGGACGTTGCTGCAACCGGCCCCGAGCAGCCCGAGGATCAGGAAGACGGGGGCGAAACGCATGGCCTCAGGGTATCCGCTTCTCGGCCCGGCCCGGCAGCCGATCCAGACTCGCCGGCCGGCGTTCAAGCACGTGGGGCAGGAACAGGTCGTGCACGGCGCGCGCGGCCTTCACCGCCGTGTCATCGGGCGGCTCGCGCTTGAGCTCAGGTAGTCGCGCTGTGTACAGCCGTAGGAGTCCTGCGCGCTCCGCGGCCGTGAGCAGGATCGCAGGACCCGGCGGAGCGCAGGCGTCGTGCACGAGGCCTCCGGCGGGGGCGGAGAATCGCGCGCGGCCGTCGCCGCTGAGCGCACGGCCGCACGCCGAGCAGACTTCAAGCGACGGCCGGTGGCCCGTTGCGGCGAGCGCTCGGGCCTCGAACCAGACGGTCCAGCCCGCGAGGTCTGAGCACGGCGCGGCGGCCTGCGCGCGCAGCGCGGTCAACGCCGCAGCAAAGAGGGCTGGCGCTGGCAAGTGGGGCTGCATCCACAGTCGCAACAGGGACACGACATGGCAGGCGCCGTAGAATCGCGGCAGGTCGTCGCGCAAGCCACGCAGGTCTTCTTCGATGCGGTAGCGGCGCAGCAACTCGAGTTCGGCCCGCGGTCGCCGCACGAGCTGCGCGGTGCCTGCGGTCGCAAGAGCCAAGCCGCCTTGGAACTCGGGGCCGGGGCGGTGGGCACCCTTCACCAGCGCGGCGATGAGGCCGTGGTCCGGCGTCGCGAGGTGCACGACCTGACTCGTCTCGCCGAAGGGACGGACCCGCACGACGATGGCCATCGTCGCATGGTGCCCCCGACGGATCACGCGGTCGGCCCGCCATCCGGCGCAGCCCGTCCAAGGACGTGCAGCAGGAGCGAGCGCGCGGTGCGCTCGTCGGCCTCGACCACCGTGATGACAACGTTGCCGATCTCGAGGCGGTCACCGGCCTCGGGGACCTTGCCCAGTTGGTGGAACACGAGGCCGGCCAGGGTCTCGAAGTCGTCCTCGATCGGGAGGTCGATCTCGTAGCGCTGGTTGACTTCCTCGAGGGCCAGGCGGCCCTCGACGCGGAACACGCCTGCCGCGCGCTCTTCGTCGCTCGGCGCGGTCTCGACCTCGGACTCGTCGTACTCGTCCTCGATCTCGCCCACGATCTCCTCGAGGAGATCCTCGATCGTGACCAAGCCCTCGGTGCCATTGAACTCATCCAGCACGACCGCCATGTGCACTTTGCGGCTGCGCATTTCGCGCAAGAGATCGTTGAGGGACTTGTTTTCAGGCACGAACAAGGGCGCACGCATGAGGGCGCGAACCGTGGGGACCGGGCTAACCACCTTCATGCCGGGTGCCCGCCAATGGGCCAGCAGGTCGTGGGCGTAGAGCACGCCAATCACGTCGTCACGGTCCCGGCCGTAGACCGGAATCCGGCTGTAGCCCTCGCCGCGGATGAGATCGACGGCCTGATCGATCGTCGCGTCGGCCTGGATCATCACCACGTCCGCACGCGGCGTGAGCACGTCGGTGACCTGCGAGGTCTCCATCTCGATGATGGAGCCGATCATCTCGGCCTCTTCCGCGGTGAAGCTGCCCTCGCGCTTGCCCTCGACCACAGACTCGAGGATCTCGTCGCGGGGGGACGGCGAGGCGGCGTCGAGGTCCGTGCGGAACGCGAGCCGCACGACCAGCACGAGCGGTTGTCGCAAGGGCCAGGTGATGTAGCGCAGCACCTCGAGGTAGGGCAGCGTCGCGAGCATCACCCGGTTGGGCCGGCGCATGACGAGGAGACGCAACATGACGCCGTTCACCAGGAACGCGAGGCCGAACAGCACGAGCAGCACCAAGCCAAACCGAGCCCACGGGACGTCGCCGTCCTCCGGCATGTGCTCGCGGAAGGCGAGGTAGGCGATGCCGGTGACGAGGAGCGCGTGGCCAAGGAAGCGCACCAGGCGCGCCGTCAGCTCGATGCGCGGCAGGTGCATGAGTCGACGCTCGGTGGCCTCGCGGAGGCCGCGGATGTCGGCTAGGGCGAGGACCCGGCTGCGCGAGTGGTGCTCGAGTGCGACCTCGCCGGCCGCGCCGACGATCGCGAGGATCTCGGCCACGAGCAGATACGCAATGGTCGCCAGGTCCGACGTCAGGCTGGCGGTCACGCTACCGGCGCCGAGCAACCCGAGGAGGGGCAGGGCGACCGCGGACAGAGCCGGGGAGCGCCGCCCGTCCGTCGGGCGACGAGGGTCGGACAAGCCGAGTGGTGGATGCCAGGGCATGTCCGTTGCGCGCTCTTCCTTCAAGACGGTTGGGGGGGGCCACTGTACGGCATCGAGCGCGGCGCGCTCCAAAAGCCCGGCTGCGGGCTAGCGGGTGCGGCCGCCGCCCTGTTGGCGGCGGGCCCGGCGCATGGCTTCTGCGAGGCGGGCCGGCACGCCGCCACCCGCGGGGAGCGCCGGTCGCTGGTGATGGCAGATCGCGAGCGCCAGGGCGTCGGAAGCGTCCAGTGGGCTGGGGGGCGCGGCGAGGCTCAAGACCCGCTGGAGCATGGCCGCCACCTGTTGCTTGCTCGCCCGGCCGTGGCCGGTGAGGGCCTTCTTCGCGACGTTGTTGGCGTAGTGCGCCACCGGCAGGCCGGCGTCGGCGAGTGCGACCAGTAGGGCGCCGCGGCCCTCGCCGAGGCGCTGGGCTGCGCTGGCGTCGCGACCGTAGAAGACCTCCTCGAGGGCGGCCTCCAGGGGCGCATGGGTGGCGATGACCGCTCGCAAGCCAGCGGCGAGCCGGGCCAGCCGCTGCTCGATGGGCAGCGCGGGGTCGACGCGCAGCACGCCGTAGCCGACCGCGATCATGCGAGTGCCGGCCCGTTCGACGACGCCCCAGCCCACGACACGCGTGCCGGGGTCAACCCCCAGGACGCGTTGGTGATCGGCGAGGCCCGGCATGCCGCCATGGTAGACCGTGCGCCTGACCTCGAAACCCAAACCTGCAGTCGGGAGCCGCATGCGCGTCGGAGTCGGCCACCACAGCCACCCGTTCGACCCGAACCGGGTCCTCGTCGTGGGCGGCGTCAAGATCACAGGTGCCTGGGGTCTGCGCGGCCCCGGCGACGCCGACGTCCTACTGCGCTCCGTCGCGGATGCGCTGCTTGGGGCGGCGGCGCTGGGTGATCTGGAGGATCACTTCCCGCCGCACGACGAGGTCTGGCGGGACGCGCCCTCCGCGGCCCTGGTCTCGGAGTGCGGCCTGAAGCTCGCGGCCCGGGGCCTGCGCGTGCAGCACTTGGACGCTGTGCTGCACGCCGCCCGACCCGACCTCCGCCCGCACCGGGCGGCCATGGCGGCACGCATCGGTTCGCTCCTTGGCCTGCCTGAGGGCATGGTCAACGTCAAGGTTGCGGGCGCGCTGGCGGATGACGCCATCGCCGCGCAGGTGATCGCCACCGTGGCGGCAGCCCCGACGGAGTCCGCGTGAGCGTGCGCCGCGCCGCACTCGGTCTCGCCCTGACAGCGTGCCTTGGGGCGTGCTCCGCGCGGACGGCAGAGACGGTGGGGGAGACGGCCGAGACCGTCCTAACGCTGCAGTCGGGCACGATCTCGGAGTTGCGCGATCGCCGCGGAACTGGCCCGTTCACGGTGTACGACGTGTCGCCGGACGACATGCTCGACGTGCTGGAGCAGGACGCGCGCAAGGCGCGCGGCGCGGGTGGGAAGGCTGTGCAGGCCGTGTTCGTCTACGCGAACGCGCGCGAGGTCATCGCGAAGGAGCGCGCGGCCGACGAGGCGGACGACACGGCGTACGAGGGGGCGTTTCGCACAGCCATGCTGGCGGCTGTGCTGCCGCAACCGGGCGAGCCGGGGCGCTGTCGCGTTGAAATCCACGCGCTCGACCGCGGCCCGTTTCACAAGGGGGTGGTGCGCTGGACGCGCGACATGCCCACCTGGATCGCCGAAGTGCTCGCTGAACGCGAGGCGCCCATCGCCCCACTCACCCGCTAGGTGCAGGTGACTTTCGTCATGCGGTCGCCTTCGCGGATCATGTCCACGACGTCCGTACCGGCGGTCACCTTGCCAAACACGGTGTGCAGTCCGTCGAGGTGCGGCGTCTGGTTCAGGGTGATGAAGAACTGGCTACCACCCGTGCCCGGGCCGGCGTGGGCCATCGACAGCACGTAGGGCTTGTGCACCTGCAGATCACCCTTGGTCTCGCACGCGATCTTCCAGCCGGGGCCGCCGGTGCCGGGCGCACCACGCGCACCAGCGCGCGTGTTCGGGCAGCCACCCTGGATGACGAAGTTGGGGACGTAGCGATGGAAGGCCAGCCCGTCATAGAAACCGTCGTTGATCAACTTCTTGAAGTTGGCAACGGTCCCGGGGGTGGCGGCATCGAAGAGCTCAAGCTCGATGGTGCCCTTGGTGGTCTCAATTGTGGCGGTCGACATGGCAGGTCCTCTCGAATGGGTCGAAGGGAGGAGATACGCGAGATGTGGCCGAGGGCAAGCGGGAACCGGCCCCCTGGCGACCTCGAGCCGGGCTACCGGCCCACCCGGCCCGTGATGAAGGCGTAGTGCTCGACGCCCAGTGCTTCGGCCGCGCCGGGGCGCTGGATCTGGCGGCGATGCACCAGCACGAGTGTGCGCCCGTTTAGCGGGAGATGGGAACCCCGCCAGCTCACCGCGTACGACGGCGACGGCGTCTTCGGCTGCGGCGGGTTCAGATTGCCGGTCACCTGGAGGCTGTAGTCCAGGTGACGCGTGTCTGTGGTTTGCTCGAAGTGGCAACCCGTGCGCACGACGCTCGCGCGGTACTGGGCGTTCGTGAGGTCCTCCGAATTGAGCACGAGCACGGGCTCACTCGACTCTTCCGAAGCCAGGCTCTTGATCCCCGGCAGCGCCGAGATGCGCTGATCCATGAGTACGTGCGTGCGCCCGCGCGCCTTCAGGCGCGTGAGCATCTCCGGGTAGGCCAGGGTGACCGTCGTGCCCTGCAGCTCTGGAAACGGGCTCGGCGCTTCGGTGCCTTCGGCCATGACGGGATCCACGCGTACGACACGCACCTCGTAGATCCAGACGGGCTCTTCAGCGCCCTCCTCTGCCTGTGCCGGGTGAGGCTGCGGAGCCACCAGCAGGGCGGCCGAGAGCAGAACCAGCGCCCACAGGCCCCGGCGGATTGCACTACCCATTGCGTCCTCCCGGCCCCGGAGGCCACTCTCCGGGGCATGAACACCAAGTGTAACCTGTGGAGCCGGGCGACGTTTGCATGAGCGGCGGCGGAGCAAACCCGGTCCGGCGCCTGCGGTCAGGCCCGGCCTGCACGCCACCCCTTTCATCCAGCCCGCACGTCTGGAGTCTTCATGTCGCGTTTCCTCGGTTTCTCGTTCCTCGCCGCGTTCGGCATTGCCGGCGCGGCCTTGGTGCACGGCCTCGCTCCTGACGCCTTCGTTTCAGACACCTGGGCGCCGCCCTCGGCCCACGCAGGTGACGCTGAGGCCCGGGAGGAGTTGGTACAGCGGTTCGACACCCTCGACCGCGAGGATGCCGCGGCGGCCTACCGCTTGGCCCTCGAGCTTGAGGCGGCCGGCGCCATGGATTTGGCGCGCAAGGCGTGCGAGATCGTCATTGGCATTGATCCCGACCACATCGCCGCGCGGCGCATGCTCGGCTTCGAGCAGATCGACGAGCGTTGGCTGGCCGGCGATGAGTTGCAGCGCGCGAAGGGCTTCGTGCGTCACCAGGACCGCTGGATGACGTCCGAGGAGTTCGCGGCCGCGACGCGCCCCGAGCGCGAGGCGAAGGAGCAGCAGGAGGGGGAGGCCCGTGTGCTCGGCCTGCTTGCGCTGATCGCCAGCGGCGACGACGCCAAGATCGCCGAAGGCAAGCGCAAGATGGAGCTCGAGGCCGCGAAGTTCAAGCTCGCGCCGCTCGCGAAGGCTCTGCGCTGTGAACCCGCCTCGCTGCGCATCTACGCCGCTCGGGAGCTCGGTCGTCTGGCCGATCCGCTGGCGGCCCCCGCCCTGCTGCGCCGCGCGGTCGAAGACAAGGAGCGCGACGTTCGCGTGGCCGTCGTCGAGGCGCTCAAGGAGTTGGGCTCGCCGTCGACGGTGCACCCGCTCGGCCGAGCGCTGGACAGTCGCTTCCGCGAGATCCGCGTGAACGCGGCCGAGGCCCTCGCCCTGCTCGGCGACGAGCTGGCCTACCCCTACATCGTGAAGAAGTGGGAGGGGCGCTCAGGCGACTTCCCGCGCAGTTACTTCTCCACCGTGCGGCAGATCTCCTACATCCAGGACTTCGATGTCGAGGTCGCGCAGACCTCGTTCATCGCCGATCCGATCGTCGGCGTGCTGTCCGATGGCGTCGTGCAGTCGGTCAAGATCCTCGCCACCGAGCAGAGTTTCTTCATCTACGAGCGGCCCGCGTTCCATGGGGCCCTGAAGAGCCTCGCCGGCACGGATCTGGGCAACAAGGTCGGTGCGTGGAAGCAGTTCTGGCAGGACAACGCTCAGCGTCTGCTGGACGAGCGCGCGGCCCGTTACGAGAAGCTCGCCGCGGAGCGGCGCCGCTAGTCCTTCAGCGGAAAGTCGCGCTGGCTGAACCGGTAAGCCCCGTACAGCAGGGCGGCGACGGCGATGCCCAGGCACACCAAGGCCGCCGTCGCGGGCGGGTCGTATGCGACCCGCTCGCGCAGCTCCTGGAACATGCTCACGCTCATCCAGTTGATGTCGCCTAGGTCGGGCTTGGGGTTGAGCGCCGCCAGCACGTTCGCGGACTGTTCCGTGAATAGGTCGTCGGTCAGCCCGTGGTGCACGCCGCGCACGTGGAACATGATCGACGCCTTCTGCATGGCGCCGCGCGTGCCGGCGAACAGCGACTCGAATACGAACGTGTAGGCCAGCGCGATGATCATGCCGCCGCGGAACAGCGTGGTGACGGTGTAGTAGAACGCGCCAACGGTCACGGCGCCGACGAACGCCGTGACGGGCAGCGTCAGCCAGAGCGCGGCCGGAATGGCGAGGCCCGAGGCCAGGCACGTGGTGGCCAGCGCGAGCGTGCCGAGGAGCGTGGAGGGTAGTACGCCGGAGACGAACCGCGCGAGGAACAGCGTCGTGCGCGAGACCGGCCGCACGAGGTGGTAGACGAGCGTCTTGCGTCCCATCTCCACGCGCAGACCCGACGCGATCGTCAGCAGCGCGACCAGCGGCACGAGGTAGCCCAGGAGAGCCTGGTCCAGCAGCATCCAGAGATCGAGCCAGGCGTCCGCCGGGCGACCCTGATGATGCGCGCCCACGTAGCGGTCGCCGAGGACCCAGCACAGAGCCAGGACTGGAAGCCCGGTCGCGAGCAGCCGTCGCCAGCTGCAGGTGAGGCGCAGACCACAGGCGCAGACGGGGCCGAAGCCAGCCAGGGGGCGCAGACGGGGGCTGGAGGTCGTCATTCGGTGAGGTACCGGAACACGGAAGCGAGGTCTTCGTCGAGCGGTACGACCGCGTCGACCGTGATATCGGACTCGGTGGTCAGTCGTGCGACGCAGTCGAGCAGCGCTGCCGCGTCGCGGGTGAGCACCACGAGGCCATCGCTCGTGCGTTCGAGGCGCTCGACGCCGTCCTCGGCCGCGAGCGCGGCCGCGACGCGGCGGCCGTCGGGGCTCGTGATACGCACCTGCAGCGGGAAGTGGGCCAGGTCCTCGCGAATCTCACGCGCCGTGCCTTCGGCGAGCACGCGGCCCGCATTCAGGACCACGATGCGTCGGGCCAGGGCGTCGACCTCGTGCAGGATGTGACTCGAAACCAGGACGCAGCAACCCTCGTCGGCCAACTCCTGGATCACTTCGCCGTACTGGGCACGCCCGGGCGGATCCAGACCGTTGAGCGGCTCGTCGAGGACGAACACATCCGGGTCGTGCGCGAGCGCTTGGGCGAGCTTGAAGCGTTGACGCATGCCCTTGCTGAAGCCGGCGACGCTGCGATCGAGAAATTCGCCGAGCCCCGCCCGCTCCAACGCGTGGCGGGCGCGGCTGCGCGCTTCGACGGCGGTGAACCCGTGCAGGCGCGTGAGGTAGGTCACCACGGGCCACGCGGGTGCGCGCGGGTAGACGGCGTCCTGTTCGGGGCAGAGGCCGATCCGGCGCATGATGGCGGCGTGGTTGAAGGGCGCCTCGCCGCACACGGACACGCGGCCGAGGTCCGGTCGCAGCATGCCGCAGACGATCTTGAGCAGGGTGCTCTTGCCGGCGCCGTTGGGTCCGAGCAGACCCGTCACACCGGGTCCGAACGTGATCGTGACCTCGTTGAGGCCAAGCACTTCGCCGTACCAGCGGCTCACGCCCTGCAGTTCGATGGAGGGTGCGCCGCTCACTCGGTCACCTCCACGCTGCGCGCGCGCCGCAGAGCGCTGAACAGGCCGGCGGCGAGCAGGGCGACCCCGAGCGCAAAGGCCTTGCCCGGCTCCGGGATGAACGACAGCACTTTCTCGGCGTGGCGCGCCCCGCGACGCATCGGGGCGACCGCCTCGACGGCTTCCCGGGCGATTGCGGCGATGGAGTTCTCCGGGAGCCCGGCGTACTTCATGATCGGCCCGATGCCGTCTAGCGGCGCCAGCATCAGGGCGAGCACGGTGCCGGCGAAGAACACCGCCGACGCGACCGCGATGACGCCGCTGCGGCGATCCGTGCGCGCCGAGAGCAGGAGCATCAGGCCGGTGTAGGAGACCGCCGCGGTCGCGAAGTGGATGACCACGGCTTCGACAATGTCGAGGTTGCCCAGCAGCCACGGCAGCGACTCGCCGGGTGGCTGCCACAGCCCGACCAGCACGTAGTAGACGCAGCCCGGAACAAGGCACGTCCACACGAGAATGCGCGGCAGGACCAACGCCTTGCCGAGCACGTACTCCCAGCCGCGAATGGGGCGCACGAGAATGAGGGGCAGAGCGCGGGTACGCAGGTCATCGGCGATAAGACCCGAGCCGACGAGGATGGCCAGTAGGCCCGTGAGTACCGCTACGCCGCCATAGAAGATCGATAGCGCCTGCTTCAGCTGGGCCGCTGCGCCGAGCATGTCGCGCATACCGCGCGGCGCGGCCCGCATCGCTTGTTCCTCGACGCCGAGGGTGAAGTACAACCCCGCGCCCCAGACCACGAACCAGACGATGAACATCAGCCCGACGATGCGGAAGCCGATGCCGCGGAAGGCCATGCCGTAGCCCTCGCGATAGATCACATACCAAGCGGGAGCGCCGCGTCGCTCGCCGTGATAGGGCCGGTAGCCGCGGGCGTAGACGGCCATCAGCGGCTCCCCGGCGTGCCGAGCAGGCGCAGGAAGACGTCCTGCAGGTTCTCGGCCACAGGCAGCATGCGACGGATGCGTACGCCGGCGCCGTGTGCCGTGCGGAGCAGATCGGCACCCGTTCGACCGGGCGGCAGTTCGGCAATCCACGCGGACCGTCCCGCGGCGCGCGCCTCCGCTTCGTGGACGGCGTCGGGACCGAGGGTGATGCCCACGTCCGCGAGCCCCGCGCGGAACGCGTCGGCGTCGCCCTCGAGTTCGACCCGGACGCGGCTCGCGTCGGAGAGCAGCTCCTCCATGCGAAACCGTCCGTGGAACTTGCCCTTGTCGAGCACGATCACGTGGTCGGCCACCTTCTCGACATCCGGCAGGATGTGAGACGACCACAAGATGTGCTTGCCGTGTACGGTCGCGAGATCGCGAATGAGCTCGAGCAGCTCCGTGCGTCCGGCGGGGTCGAGGCCCGAGAGCGGCTCGTCGAGAAAGACCAGATCCGGGTCATGCACGAGGGCGGTCGCCAGCTTGAAGCGTTGGCGCATGCCCGTCGAGTACTCCTTGACCTGGCGATAGATCGCCTCGCCGAGTCCCACGTGATAGAGCATCTCGTGGGCGCGGCGCAGCGCCTCGCTGCGCGGCATGCCGCTCAGCTGGCCCAGGTAGCGCACCGCGCGAATGCCCGTCATGCCGGGCAGGTATGCGTCGCTCTCGGGCATGAAGCCCACGCGCCGGCGGATCGCCTGCCGGTCGCGGCGCGCGTCCAAGCCCAGCACGGTGACCTCGCCGTCGTAGTCGGGCAGCAGACCGAGCACACACTGCAGCAGTGTCGACTTGCCCGCACCGTTGGGGCCGAGGAGGCCGGTCACGCCGGGGGGCACCTCGAGGGTCACGTCGCGCAGCGCCGGGGGCCGGCCGCCGTAGGACTTCGTGAGGTTGACCAGTGAGACGACGCTCATGCGCTGCGTCCGCCGCGACCACGCGGGCGGCTGCGCTTGGCGGCGGCCTTCTTCTTGGGCGCGGCCTTCTTCTTGGTTCCCGTGGTCCGCCCGGCCTTCTTGGCGACGCCCCTCTTTCCTGCGGCCTGTTTGGCTCGCGCCTTGGCGGGCACCGCCGTGCGCAGCTGGCCATCGCGGTCAAAGCGCTGCCGGTAGGCCTCGACGATCATCGTGGCGGCTTCCTCGACGGCGCGGCGCGACATGTCGACGAGCGTCCAGCCCGGATGATCCGCCACGATGAGCTTCGCGTGGTTGATCTCGCGGCGGATCTGGCGGATGTCGCCGTAGTCGTTGCCTTCTTCCATCCGCAGCGATTCCATGCGGGCTTGGCGGATCTTCATGAGTACGACCGGATCGAGGGTCAGCGCGAACACGCGCTGGGGTTCGACCTGGTCGAGTTCGCGCGGGAGCGGGACGCCCATCACAATCGGGACGTTGGAGACGCGGTAGCCTCGGTTGGCGATGTAGTGGGACAGGGGCGTCTTCGAGGCGCGGCTGATGCCGACGATCACGATGTCGGCCTTCGTGAGATTCTGCGGGTTCTTGCCATCGTCGTTGTTGACCGCGAACTCCACGGCCGCGATCCGGCGGAAGTAGTCCTCGTCGAGTTCGTGGCCGAGCCCGGGGACGGACAGCGGCGCGCGGCCTAGGTGGGTGGCCAGACCGCGAATCAAGCCGCCGATGAGGTCGTGGACCGTGACGCCGTGTGTCTGCGCGAGATCCTTGACGGCCCCGCGCAGGTCGTTGTCCACGAGCGTGTAGACGAGCAGGGCGCCCAGATCCCGTGCGCGGATCACGGCCTGTTCCAGCGCTGGGGTCGAGCGGATGCTCGACATCACGAGCACGGCGCGGTTGTCGTGGTGGCCGAACTGGGCGAGCGCGGCCTTGCTCGCCTGCTGGGCGGTTTCGCCCGTGGCGTCGCTCACGACCACGATGAGGGGCGGCGTACCGTTCACGGCTGCAGGCCCTCCCCTTGCGGATTCTCGGGCGTGCCGATCCAGGCGGCCCCGCCGTCGAAGTGCTCCTTCTTCCAGATCGGTACGTCGCGCTTCAAGCGTGCGATGAAGTCGGCGGTGGCCGCCAGGGCGGCCGCGCGGTGGGGCGAGGCGACGGCGACGACCATGGCGTCTTCGCCGATCGGCACGGGTCCGACGCGATGGGTGCACGCCACCGCGCGCACTTGGTGCTCCGCGACGATCTCAGCGCCCAGCTGCGTCATCAGCTTGATGGCCATGGGCGCGTAGGCCTCGTACTCCAAGCGCTCGACGAGCCGGTCGCCCGTGTGATCTCGCGCGGCGCCGTGGAACACGACGATCGCCCCGCAGTCCGGCGCCGCGACCGCGGCGCGCACGGCCTCCGCGTCGATGGGGCCGGACACGATGCCAAAGGGCGACTCGCTGCTAACCACTAGCCGCCTCCCACCGGGGGGATCAGGGCAAGCACGGCGCCCGCGGCGACCGGGGTCGCCGGTCCGACGAAGGCCTCATCGAGCGCAAACCGCAACGTCGGGAGCGCCCCGGCGAGATCGGGGTGGCGGACCGCGAGCGTGCGGGCCACGTCAGCCACCGTCGCGCCAGTCGGCACGTCGAGTGACTCCTGCGCCGTGCGGGTCGCCTCCCGAGCGCTCGCGAAGTAGTGGATTTCGATCCTCATGCGGGCACGAGGCTACTCGCCCCAGCGGGTGTGGGGGGCGCGGTTGCGGACCAACCAGTCGAAGAGCAGGCCGCCGTACGTGCGCGTGCGCAGGCCGCGCGTCTCGAAGAACGGGCGCAGGGCCCGGTGCAAGGCCGGCAAGTGGTACATCGGCACGCGCGGGAAGTAGTGGTGCTCCAGGTGGTAGTTCGACCACAGGAACACGCGATCCCACAGCCAAGGGCTCGGTCGCATCAACGTGCCCCAGCCTGCGGGATCATCCGGCGTCACGTCGTAGTGCTGGCCGAGGCGGTTCACCGTGAACGCGACGGGGAACACGAAGAACACCGGCAGCACGTGCAGCTTCAGCATCAAGGCCGGACCCAGGGTCAGGCCGAGCGCGGCCGCGAGGGCGAGGTGGAACCCGATCGCCGCGCGCCGCTCCCAGGCGATGCGTCGTCGCAAGGCGGGCTCGTAGTCGGCGGCCGCCTTCCGCGCGGCGCGGAAGTAGATCGGGAACAGGGCGGGCGTGAAGTAGAGCGCCTTGAACCAACGCTCGACCCGCTTGGGGGTCAGGTACGCCCGCTTGGGGTCCTGATCGCTCGTGCCCAGCTCCGCGTGATGATCCAGATGCCAGCGGCGGAACTGTCCGAACGACAGTCCGCTGGGCAGCGCGTAGGCGTGGCCGAGTACGCGATGCCAGATGCTCTTGCGATCGGCCACGACGACCTCGTGGACGACTTCATGCACGAGCACGGTGAAGTCGAACACGACGAACCCGATCGCGATCGAGGCCGGGATCCAGACATAGAACAGGTCGCCCCAGCGCAGGATCACGGCGACCGCAACCGCGAGTACGACGAGCTGCCGCACGACAACCAGGGCGTGCCGCCAGGGGACGATCCGGTGCAGGGCACGCAGCGTGTCCGTGGGCACGGCCTCAGCGAGGTCGCCCCGGAAGGATGCCGCCGCGCGATCCCAGTTGCCGGACATGGGCGCAGTCTAGCCCGGATGTTTCATGAAGCGCGCGGCGTGAGGCCTGGAGAACCCGACGCATAAGCCTGGGATGGTCGGCTACGCGAAGCCCTGAGCGACACAGCCTGTCCTCGCGATTCAACCTGTGTTCATGAAACATCCGGGCTGGGCGACGGCGGGCGCGCCGGACGTGTGCGATCGGAGGGCGCTCGCTCGTCTAGGGCCCGTACGGGTTGCCAACGAACCGCCGGCCGAGCAGCCGTAGGGTCGTGACGGCTGTCTGCATGACCTTCATCTTCGAGGCGCCCAGCTTGCGGTCGTAGCGCAGGATCAGCGGGACCTCTTCGATGCGGCTGGCCTGGCGCCGCAGCTTGAGCAGGATGTCGACCATGATGGAGAACCCGCGCTGGTTGAGAAACGCCGGGCCGTAGTGCTCTGCGCCCCAGCGGAGCAGGGCCACGCGGTAGCAGCGGTAGCCGCACGTGTAGTCGCGCGCGCCCGGGAACATGATCCGCAGGATCCAGGAGGCGATCTCGCTGATGGCCTTGCGCTGGGCGTCCAGGCCGTGAATCTCGGCGCCCGGCTGGAACCGGGAGGCGATCACGATGTCCGCGCCCGCCCGCGCCCGCGCCACCATGCCTGGCATCAGCTCGGTCGGGTGCGTGTTGTCGGCGTCCAGGGCCACCAGCAGATCGTCGTCCGCTCCGTGGGTGAGGACGTGGGTGATGCCGGTCCGCATCGCGGCGCCCAGCCCTTGGTTGGGGTCGTGCACGAGCACGACGACGTCGAGACCAGCCACCGAGCGCGCCGCGGCCGCCGTGCCGTCGCTGCTGCCGTCGTCGACGACGACGACGCGGCACGGCGGCGCGCCGTCCGGCCAAGCGGCCAGCGTCGCGGACAAGCCCTCAAGGAGCGGCGGGAGGTTCTCAGCCTCGTTGTAGGCCGGGAGCAGCACCCAGAGCCGGCCTGATGCGGCGGTCATCCGGGCTAGGCCTGAACCGAGACGGAGGGTGCCCACGGCGCCACGCGCTCGCCGGCCAAGTGCGCGGCGATGCGCGCGCTCGCGGCACCGTCGCCAAACAGAAACCGCGGTTGCCCAAGTCGCGCGCGGACCTCGGGCTCGGCGAGCAGACGCGTGGCCTCGGCCACAATGCGTGCCTGATCGGTGCCGACGAGCAGCGCCGCGCCGGCCTCCACGACCTCCGGGCGCTCGGTGACCTCGCGCAGGACCAGCAGCGGGCGACCGAGTGTCGGCGCCTCCTCTTGCAGGCCGCCGCTGTCAGAAATCACCAGCTCGGCACGACTGAGCAGCCACACCAACTCGCCGTAGTGGACCGGCTCGAGCAGGATCAAGTTGGGCGCGCGGAGCAGTTCGTGCGCGGGCCCCTTGACCTGCGGATTCGGGTGCACCGGATACACGAACGTCACGTCGGGGTGGTTGCGGGCCAGGGTCCCGAGGGCCGCGAATACCTCCCGCAGCGGCGCGCCGAACGACTCGCGCCGGTGCGCGGTGATCAGGACGAGCCGCTCCACGGTGTCTAGGCGCTCGCGCACGGGCAGGTCGAGCGTGTCGAGCCGGCCGCGCAAGTCGAGCAGGGCGTCGATCGCGGTGTTGCCGGTCACGAGCCGCCGCGCGGCGGGCACGCCCTCGGCGGCGAGGTACGCGTCGGCGCCCGGGGTGGGCGGGAAGCAGTGCGCCGCGAGGCGATCCACAACCACGCGGTTCATCTCTTCGGGGAAGGGCGCGTCCATGCGTCCGGAGCGCAAGCCGGCCTCGACGTGGGCCACGGGTACCTCGCGCTGGAACGCGGCGAGCGCGGAGGCCATGGCCGTGGTCGTGTCACCCTGGACGATGACTAGGTCGGCGTCCGCGTCGACGATCACGCCGTCCATCGCCGCGAGTACGCGGGCGGTGACTTCGTTGAGCGTCTGCCCGGCGCGCATGAGGTCGAGGTCGACGTCGGGGACGAGCCCGAACAGGGGCAGCACTTGGTCCAGCATGTCGCGGTGCTGAGCCGTGGCGCACACGACGCAGCGGAACGCATCGGGCCGTGCGCGCAGGGCCGCGACGACCGGCGCCATTTTGATGGCCTCGGGGCGCGTTCCGAAAGTGACGAGGACGGTTTGCATGGCGCGGCGGCGCCCACCATACGGGCCGCCGCTCCCCCTGCCGATATGCTGCCCGCCCCATGCCGTCGACGATCCACCCCGAACCGCCCGCGGAACCGCCGATCGGCGCGCTCAGGCGCACGCTCTACGTGCTGGGCCCCTTCGTGCTCACGGCCCTGGTGCTCTGCGTCATCTATCTCGTCGCCGATCGGTGGACGGTGCATCAGGTCTGGATCACCGGCCTCGTGAGTCTGCTCGGGGCCGGAACGACGGTCGTGTTCGGGGAAGCCGCACTGGGGGAAGACTCGTTCCACCTGCACCTCGGCACGTGGGAGCTAGCCTACGTCGTCATGTACGTGAACACCGTCAGTGGCTGGTTCTACACGTACAACCTCGACCTCCTGCAGCGCGTACCGCGGATCGGACCGTGGCTGCGCCGAGCGCGGCGCAACGCGCGCATCATGCTGCAGCAGCGCCCGTGGATTCGGCGCTGGGCGATGGTGGGGGTGTGCCTGTTCGTGGTGACGCCGCTGCCCGGATCGGGCGCGCTCGGCGGTTCGCTGGTCGGCCGACTCGTGGGCATCTCCAAGCGCGCCACCGTGGTCGCGGTTGCTCTTGCCGGAGTCGCCGTGAGCAGCCTGTACGCGCTGCTGGCCTCCGAGCTGAAGCTCGTGCTGGACCGCGTGGAGCGGTTCGCGCCGCCCTGGGTGCGGCTCGCCGTGTTCCTGCTCGTGGCGATCGTGCTGATCTGGCTGATGACCCGACTCGTGCGCTGGTTGGCCAGCCAGCCCATCGACAAATGCGCAAGCGCTGACTCAAGCCAGACCCCGCGGTGACCTCCCCCGGACCGCGGAGTGACCTGCCACCTCGAAGATGCGGGCCCGCACTGGAGGCTCCCATGCGTACGTTCGCCGTGTCTGTGTTGTTGTTGCTGGTTTTCGCGGCTCCTGGCTGGGCTGAGGAGGAAGCACCCGATCCCTCGGCGGCGGCGTTGGCGGAGATGATCCTGGACGGTGGTGCGGCCGAGCACGACCTGGTCACCGCGTGGTTGGTCGGCGCGTCCCGCGACGAGTTGCGCGCCGTGTTCTCCGAACTGCGCGCCCTGCGAGCGCAACGATCGGAGCACGCGGAGCGACCCGACCGAGCGCCCGGCTCGGAGACCGCGGCGGGCGGAACCATGGTCACGATCGAGGCGCGCGTCATCGACGTGCCGTTGGCCGCTGTGAGCGACCTGCTGGGCGCGCACCGTCCCACGGCGGACCAGACGGTTCGCATGCTCACGGAGGCCGAGGCGCGCGCGCTGTTGGCGGCGCTGCCGGATCGCAAGGGGGCGCGCGTGGTAACAGCGCCGCGCATCACGATGCACAATCGGCAGACGGGAAACGTCTCGGTGCAGAACCAAGTCAGCTACGTCCAAGACTACGACATCGAGCGCAGTGGCGACCTCGTGGCCGTGGATCCGATCATCGGCGTCCTGCAGGAGGGCGTCGTGTTGGACTTGCGCCCCACGGTGTCCGCCGATGGCACTTCGGTCGCGGTCTCGTTCCAAGGCACCTTCGCCGCGCTCGTCCGACCGATCGCGACGAAGACGCTCAAGCTCGGGGAAGGCATCGCGCCGGTCACGATTCAGCTGCCCGAACTCAACGTGGCGCGTGTCTCGGCCACGGCGCACGTGCCCGTCGGGGGCTGGGTGCTCATCGGCGGCGGCGTCGAGTTTCAGCCGGAGGAGGGCGACCGCGTCGAGCGGGTGACGCTCCTGCGGGTCGAGACCGCCGATCTGGAGACGCCGAGCGCGAAGCCGGCCCCGGCTCCCGAGGAGCGCCGGCCCAAGTAGGCGGTCGGCGCATCGTGCGCCGGAGGCCCCGGCGCGGGCACACTGTCCGCATGCCTCTCGAGATCACCACCATCGTCGTCGGCGCGTTCCAGCAGAACTGCCGCGTCGTGAAGGACGTCGCCAGCGGCGATGGCGTCGTCATCGACCCCGGCGCCGAGCCTGAGCGCATCCTCGAGGCCGTCGAGGCCAGCGGCGCGCGCATCACCCACCTGCTGGCCACGCATGCCCACCTCGACCACGTCGGTGCGGTCGCCGCCGTACGCCGGGCGCTCAACGTGCCATTCGCGCTGCACGGCGCGGACCTGCCGCTGCTGCGCCAGCTGCCCGTCCACGGCGCGATGTTTGGACAGCCGGGGCTCGAGATTCCGACCGTCGATCTGGATCTCGCCGACATCGACGAGATTCCGCTGGGCGCTGGTCACATTCGCGTGGTGCACACGCCTGGCCACACACCCGGTGGCGTGACGTTCCTCTGGGGGCGCGAGGGCTTCTTCGGCGACAGCCTGTTTCGCATGTCCGTCGGCCGGACGGATCTCGGCGGTGATGCCGAGGTCTACGCGCGCACGCTGCGGGACGTCATCCTCGAGCTGCCCGACGACACGATCGTCTACACCGGCCACGGACCCGATACGACGATCGGTGCCGAGCGGCGCCAGAACCCGTTTCTGAACGGCACCCTCGACCTCGACTAGCGCAGATCGATGCGGTACTCCGCGCCGGCTTGAATGGGATACTGCGCCTTGCGGCGGCCGCGGCCCTCGCTCTCAGGATCGGAGCGACCCGGAAACTCGATCGTGATGGTGGCACCTGCATCCGAGCGGGCCCAGCCCTCGTAGCGCACGACCCAGCCGTCGGTGAGGCGGACGGGTTCCGCTTGGCGGACGAACGTCGTGCGCACCGCCGGTTGCGGCAGGCGGCGGTTCGAGCGCACCTGCTCGCTCACAAGCAACTCCGGCGGCGTTTCCCTCAGCGGGTACGTCGCCACGATCGTCATGCGGCCCGCCACCGGCACGGTGACATCGGCCCTGTCGCAGGTGTCCGGCACGAGCGCTCCGCCCACCGGTAGCAGGCCTTCGGCGAGCACGATGCGCAGGTGGGTGTGCGTGCCCGGGCTGAAGCGGACGTAGCCAGCGGCGTCGGTCACAAGCTCCAGCGGGTCGGCCGAGACCGGCTTGCGCACGGGCAGCGGATCGCCTTCCGGCACGAGGCGCACGTGCAGTCCGCGCATGGGCTTGGCGGTGGCATCGAGGAACCGCAGCCGCGTACGCTGTGCTCGCGCCCGCCAGACTTCCGTGGGCAGAGCGGCGCGCGTCTCGCCGCTGAGCCCGGTGAGGAACGCGACCAGGTCGCGCTCATCCTGCGGCGAGCAGGTGAAGCCCCGTACGCGGGCATCGCGCTCGGGGTCGTCCCCGCAGCCCGCCGCGTAGTAGCGCACGACTTCTGTCAGGGTGGCAAGGTGGCCGTCGTGCATGTACGGCCCGCGCTTGGCGACGTCACGCAGCGTGGGCGTCTTGAATGCCCGACGATCCATTTCGGCCCCGGTACGGACGCCGCGGCCGGAGTCGAGGAAGTCCTCGAATCCAGGGATCTCGCCGTCGACTTGCGGCAGTCCGCGCAGGATGCGCAAGCGCAACTTGGAGGCCGAGTCCGGGCCAAGCCCGCTCTCGTTGAACCCGTCGCGCGCCACGCCCGTGTTGTGGAAGCCGAAATCGGTGAAGAACGGCTCGGGTCCGTCCGTGCGATGACAAGCGTTGCAGCCAGCGCGACCCTCGAATAGCGCGAGGCCACGCCGCGCACTGACGTCCAGCGCGTGGCGGTCGCCCGCGCGGAAGCGATCGTAGGGCGAGGTCGTGCTCTCGATGGTGTGCACGAACGCCGCCAGCGCTTGCGCGATGCGGGGCAACGTGATGTCGGACGCTCCGAACGCCGCCTTGAAGCCCTCGGCGTAGCGCCCAGCACCTTCCAGCGCTATCGGAACGATCGCGAAGCCGGAGGCCGACAGCGCGTGCTCAGCGACGAGCGGCTGGCGCGTCCCCGGCGCCGGGCGGCGGGGATCCGAGTCGCCCGGCGGCGTGACCGGACTCCGCGGCGGGGTGCGCGGGCTGGTCGGCACACCGCCATAGCTGCCTGACGAGCCTGGCGGGGTGCTGAGGCGTGCCAACACCAGCGCCTCGACGGACGAGAACTCGCCATCCCAGTGGGCGTTCACGTGGTACGCGGCGTCGAGCAGCGTCTGACTGTGCCGGCTGGTTGTGCCGAAGTCATCCACGCTCTGGGGCTCCGGGTCAGACCAGCCGTGATCCGGTGCGTGGCACGAAGCGCAAGAGCGCTGCCCCGAGGGACTCGCTAGCGGTTCGTAGAACAACCGCCGGCCCAGCTCAATACGCGCGCGCTCGTCGCGGGTGGGCTTCCACGTGGAGCGCCCGGTCACGGCGCCGTTGCGCGCGTTGGCCGTGCCGACCAGCGCGCCGGGTGCCAGATCGAGGACGGCCGCCACCAGCCACAGGACACCCAGAGACGCGACGACAGGGCGCAGGAAGCGGGTGCGAGGCATAGCGGGGTCTCCGGGATCAGTTGCTCGTGAGGTCGACTTCCTTCGTGGTGCCGCCTTCGAGCAGCACGCCCAGCTCGGCGACGACCGCCCCGCGACGCGTGCGCGTCAGGCCCGGGAAGTCGAACACGCCGAAATGCGGCTCCGCGCCGCGCACCCAGCCCCGATAGCGCGCGATGCGTACGCCGTCTACGACCGCTTCACCGACGCGGCGGAACGTCGTGCGGACGGGGCTCGACGCGTCCTTCGCATCGGTCGGACGCGCGATGATCACGGGCGGGGCGGCCCACTCCTCCGGGAACCGCACGAGCAGCTTCATTTCGCCCTGCATGTCGGTGTACAGGGTGCCCTTGCGGCAGGTGTCGGGAACCAGCGCGCTACCCAGCAGCGGGACGTCGGCCGGCAGGACGACGCGCATGTGCGTGCGGCCGCCGGGGCGGAACGTGATCTGGCCGCGCGCGTCCGTGCGTACCGTCTGGACGCCGTCAGGGTCCTCGCCCCGGCGTGTGGTAATCGGCACGGGGTCACCGACCGGAATCAGCTTGATGTCCACGCCTGCGAGGGGCGTCTCGCCCGCCAAGATCGTGAGGCGCGTGCGCTGCGCGCGCGCAGCCCACGCCGAGTCAGCGAGGCCCGGCCGCTCGTCGCCCGTGAGCGACTCGAGGAACGCGACGAGATCCTGCACGTCTTGCTCCGTGCAGGTGAACCCGTCCAACTCCGTGTGACGGTCCGGATCGGTGCCGCAGCCCGCGCCATACCAACGCACGACTTCCTCGAGGGAGGCGAGGGCGCCGTTGTGCATGTACGGCGCCCGCAGCGCCACGTCGCGCAGCGTGGGCGTCTTGAAGGCGCGCTCGTTCGCGTAGGCCTCCGACAGCCGGATGCGACCGCGATCGAAGATGGCGGCCTCGTCCTCAGCCGGCGTCACCTCTTTGGCGAGGAACTCCGGTTCGACGTTGACGACGCGGGTGAAGGCGCCGCTCGCGTAGATGGCCTCGTAGGTCACACCGGTGTTGTGGAACTGGTAGTCCGTGAACAACGGGTTCTTGCCCTTCATCGTGTGGCACGTGGCGCAGCCCGCCCGGCCTTCGAAGAGGAGCATGCCGCGCTTGGCCGGCAGCGAGAGCGCGTGCTTATCGCCGCCGCGGTAGCGGTCGTACGCGGACTCCGTGTGTTCCACCGAGTAGCAGTAGGCCGCGATCGCGAGCGCGATCCGTTCGAGGGTCACGTCATCGCTGCCGAAGGCGCGGCGGAAGCCCTCGGCGTACAGGCTGCCGCCGCCCAGGGTGCTCACGATCGGCGTGGTGAACCCAGCGGCGAGCGGGAAATGATCGCGGAACGGCTGCACGGAGACGGCACCGCTCGGCGTGACCGGGTTTGGTGCCTGCGGACCGAGGCGCGGGGTCACGGGCGTCGAATTGCCGCGCTGCCAGACCGAGCCACGTGTTCCCAAGCGCCGCGTGACCAACTCCTCGACACTGGCGAACTCACCATCCCAGTGGGCCGACGGGTTCCACTTGGAGTTCACGATCGTCTGGCTGTGACGCCGCGTGGTGCCTGTGTCGTCGCGGCTCACGATGTCGGGATCCGAGAACCCGTGCTCCGGAGCATGGCACGACGCACACGAGCGCGCGCCGCTGCGAGAGAGCAACGGCTCGTAGAACAGCCGCCGGCCAAGCTCGATGCGGTTCTTGACGTTGCTGTTGATCTTGAGCGTGTCGGCCGCAGTCGGTTGCGAGCTGCTCAGGGCCGCGAGAAAGACGCCCGCCCCCGCGAGCGCGAGGCCGACCCAGCCGCGCCGCAGAAGCAGCAGGACGGCAGATTCGCGAAAACTACGAGCGGCATGGCCAGGGTGCATCAGGAGCCCTCCAGGCTGACTCCCTTTTTGTAACGCATCCTGCAGTGGGCCGCCGCGGCGCATTTCTCGCTGTGCCGCTGGGGTTACGGCAGCTGGGGCTACGGAAGGCCGAGGCGCAGCTTGACCGCGTTGCGGCGGCGGACGCTGACGAGATCCGGCGCTGCCAGCGCCTCGGCTCGTAGATCCGGGGCCTGGCGCAGCGCCTCGAGCAACTCCCGCTCCGCGGCGGCCTCGTCGTCCAGACGCGCATGCGCTCGGGCCAGCGCGAGGCGCGCGGGGGCGAGCTCGGGATCCGCGTCCACAGCGGACTGCAGTTTCAGTCGCGCCATGGCGTTCTGGTCCTTGGCGAGCAGCTCGACGCCGATTCGCCACTGGCCCTGCGTGCGATAGAAGGCCGCCAGTTCAGCATCGACCCGCTGCGCCACCTGGGACGCCTCGATCAGGAGATCGCCCTGGCGCGCGATGGCCTCGAGGCGCTCATCTCCACGCAGCGCGTCACCGGCGTCATCGGTGTGACGCGGCAGCGTCCACGCGAGGAGCGCCCGGTAGCGCGCCAGCGCGCGCCGGAACCGGCCGTCGCCTTGTTCGAGCCGCGCGCGTGCGAGCAGCACGCCCGCGTCCTCGAGCCCCGTGTACAGCAGCGCCGTGTAGCGCACCGTCGCGGCTTCGAACGCCCGGGTGGCGGCACTGAGGTCGAGCAGCGCCGGATCGCCCCCCGCGCCGGTCAAAGCCTCGGTTTCGCGACGCTCGGCCTCGTCCAGGAAACGCTCGGCCTCCGCGCGATACCGCAGCGCCGGGGCGGGGTTCTTGAACAACGCCCGCATCAGGATGCCGGCGCGCGCGAGCAGCGGCTGGTCCTCAGCCTCAGCCAGATGGAACGATTCGAGCAGGATCTCTGCCGGCGGATCTTCCGCGCCGCCCGGGGCTTGGGTGAGGGCTGCGCGCAGCTGGGCGCCGGCGCGGGCGAGGTCTGCGCGCGCCC
>JAQBWE010000018.1 GCA_027625315.1 Planctomycetota bacterium | reverse complement strand
AGCTCGGCGAGTACGGGTCGGCGGCCCTCCTCGAGCGCTCGCCCGAGCACGGACCGCTCCGCGAGCGGCAGGGGATCGGTACCGACGGGAGCGGCGTCGGTCACCACGCGCGCCGCGGCGGCCGGCCGACTCGCGACGGTCGCGCGTCCGCGCTTGACGGCCTTGGCGAGTGCACGGATGTGGTCCGGCGTGGTGCCGCAGCAGCCGCCGATCAGCCGCGCGCCGGCCTCGACGAAGCGGCGCGCGAACTTCTCCAGGTAGTCCGGCGTGCAGAGGTAGAGCGTGCGGCCGTCCACGACGTTGGGCGGGCCGGCGTTGGGCTGCACCGTCAGCGGGCGATCGGTCACCTCCCGGAGGCGCTCAATGACGCCCAGCATCGCGCTCGGACCAACGCTGCAGTTCACGCCGATCGCGTCGGCGCCCCAGCGGTCCAGTTGTGCGCCAAACGTCTCCGGCGTCGTGCCGTACAGGCCGGTGCCTTCACGGTCGACGGTCATCTGCACGATCAGTGTGGCGTCCGGCGCGAGGGCTCGGACAGCGCGCATCGCGGCATGCGCCTCTTGAATGTCCCCGAAGGTCTCCAGCAGGAAGTCGCTCACGCCCCCAGCGAGCAGGCCGCGCACCTGGCGCGCGAAATGTGCCTCGGCCTCATCGACGCCGGTGGCTCCCCAGGGCTCCAGCCGGATACCGAGTGGACCGATGGCACCGACGACGTAGCCAGCCCCCCCCACGGCCTCGACGGCCAGACTGGCGGCGCGCTCGTTGATCGTCTCGGTCTCCTCGGCGAGGCCATGCCGAGCGAGCTGGACCGGGTTGGCGCCGAACGTATTGGTCTCGATGACCTCTGCGCCCGCGGTCACGTACGCGCGGTGCACGTCGGCGACGAGCTCCGGCTGCGTGAGGTTGATCTCCTCGAAGCTCCGGTTGATGTAGATGCCCTTGGTGTAGAGCATCGTGCCCATCGCACCATCACCGATGAGGGGACCTTCCTCGAGACGTGTGCGCAGTTCCTTCGGCATCGAGGCTCCCTGACCCGGTCGCGCGTGAAGATAGCAGCGCACGGGGTCGACGAAGCCCGGATAACCTCCCATACGCGGCTACGCCGCGCATGGGGCCCGACCACAGGGCGCCCGGTTCATGCGGGCTGCGCCAGCTCGCCCGCGTGGTTCGGTCGGGATCCGATTCTGCCAGGACCGCTCCGCACGAACCCGGTCGCGTGCGGACGGGCCGTGATCCCGCGTTCGCACGCAGGACCGCAGCGCGTGCCGTGCCTCCCCGTCGGGGAGGTGTGAATGCCTACCTCGATCGGCGGGTACGCTAGGCGCGATGCCCCGCGCACGGACTCGCATTCGCCGCACGCTGCTCCTCTGCCTCGCGCTGCTGCTGCTCGCGTTTCTCCTGGAGTTGAATCGCTGGCTACCGGGCGCGTGGCCCGGCGGTGGCAGCGGTGGGTTTCGCACCGGCGGCATGATGGGACTGGTTGACGGGCCAGCGACGGCTCCGCTGCCCGCGCCGACGCGTCTTGACCCCGCACGGGTCGACCCGCCGAGCGAGCCACCCACCGACTGGCCGCCGAGACTTGGCGTCCTCGTGGAGATCCGTGGCCCCGAGGGCAACGCCAGCACGGGCTGGCGGCTCGGCGTCGGCAGCGGCGGCGTAGAGGAAGCCCTCATCGCCGCTGAGCCCCGAGTGCGCGATCGCGACGCGTTGGCACTAGGCCTGCGCGTCCGCCACGCTGGTCAGCTGGTTCGCCACCGACTGGGCTTCGGCCAGCCGGCCTCTCGCTGGGTCATCCACCTACCTGAGGGCAGCGTCCCCGCGGATCGTCAGCCGGGCGCTGTGCGCGTTCGCGTGCGCGATCCGGCCACGGGGGAGCCGCTCGCGGGCGTGCGTGTGGCGTGGACAGCGCACGGCATGTCTGCCGACGCCGATACGGACGCGGAGGGCGTCGCGGAGGTCCTGGGCGAGGACGATGAACCGTTCACCGTACGCATCACGCAGGTCGGCCGGGTCGAGGCGCCGGCCGTGTGGGTCCGTCCGCGCGATCCGCGTCCCGTGGACGTCGCACTCCCCGTCCGCCACGAGACGACCGTGCAGGTTCGCTGGCACGACGGTCGGCCCGCCATCCTGGCGCGCGCGCGCCTCGTCGATCCCCAGGGCCGCGAGGTGGGTACGGCGCGCGTCGAGGGCGACCACGTAACCCTCGCGCTCGCAGCCGACGATGTGCGCGGGGCCCAGTTGTTGCTCGAGCCCACGCGCGCCGATGTCGAGGGGTTGCGGCTCGCCGTCCCGGTGCGCGACCTCGACGCAATCCTGACCCTCCCGCAGCTCCGCACGGTGCGGATCGTCGCGCGGGATGTGCGCGGCGAGCCGATCCAGAACGCCGAAGTGCTCGTCCGACTCGATACGGGCGAGGGCGGCCTGGGCCGAGCCCTGCGACCCTGGCGTACGCGCACGAACTTGCACGGCGAGGCCCACGCCTCCCTCGCCCCCGATCAGGCCTGCGAGATCGTGGTGCAGCGCGCCGACGTGGGACCGGCCGCACGGCGACTCAGCGCGGTCGATGGCAGCGATCACCTGGAGTTCGTGCTGACACCTGGCGTGTTCGTTCCCCTCGCCCTCAGCGGCAACCAAACCGGCGCGGAGGCGTTCGCGCGCAGCACCGTGGAAGGCATCGAGGTATCGGCCCACGCGACGCCTCGCGGCGGCGGGCTCGATGTGGGCCCGCTGCCCGCGGGCCCGATCGAGGTGTTTGCCCATGCCCGCGGCATGGCGTGGACCGGCGCTGTCGTGGATGCACGTCCGGCCATGGGCACAGTCAAGTTGGAACTCGAACGCGGCTGGCCGCTACGCCTGGTCGTGTCGGACGCCTACGGCGTACCGCTCGAACACGCCGACGTCGAGGTCACTGTCACGGAGGGCGAGCCCGCGACCGTCCAGCCGGCCCGCAGCGAGATCCGGACGGACGCCCAGGGTCAGGTGGCGGTGCAGGACCTGCCGGACCGCATCTACGAGGTGCGCATCCAGCGTGAGGGCTACACGCCCGCGCGCCTCCGCGGACTGCGGCCCGGAGCCGCGGTGCACTTTGTCACGCTCCTGCGCGCGCCGTGACGTCGACACGCGCCGTTCAGCCGGCCTGATGATCGAGGAAGCGGCGGGCCCAAAGCTCCAGCATCACGAACGCATGGATCGTCTGGCCCGCTTCGCGGGCACCGTGCAAGTGATCGCGCACCAGACGCCGCGCCCCCGCGGGTGAGAGGAACCCGCGCTCGCGCGCGCGTTGCCCCAACAGCGCGTCTTCGGCGAGTCCCCGCAGCGCGCCCCGGTAGAGCGCATCGACGGGAAACGAAAACCCATGCTTGGGCGAGCGGGCGAGCTCGGCATCCACCGCGTCACGAACGTAGGCCCGCAGCACCTGCTTTTGGCGCGCGCGGCCAGGCCCGCCCTTCAGCTCCAGGTCCCGCGCCGCCCGCCGCACGCGCGCGTCGAGATACGGGTAGCGACCCTCGAGCGCGTGGGCCATGAACGCGCGGTCTTCTTTGACGAGCAAGTCGTCGGGCAGATAGCGCGTTAGATCGTCGGCCATGGCTTCCCACGGGGTCGTCGGGCCCGGGCGCGGCAGCGGATCGGCCACGTGCTCGAGCAGGGGTCCGAGGACACCGCGCACTTCGGTCAGCGGCTGCAAGCGCAACAAGCCGCGGTACAGCCCTTCGGGATCGCCGGCCGCTTGCAGCATGCGTGCACCCTGGGGCATGCGCTTCTGGATGACCTTCGTGACGCCGTCGCGCACGAAGCGCGGGACGTGCCGCAGCCAGGGGCCGGAACCGAGCAACCAGTAGCGCCGGTAGCCTCCGAACACCTCGTCGCCGCCCGTCCCGGAGAGCACGACGCGCGCGTGGCACCCAACGGCCCGTGCGAGCCCCCAAGCGGGCACTGCCGAGGCGTCGGCAAAGGGCTCGTCGAACGCGCGGGCCGCGCCAAGCACCCACGATGTCGGATCCAGCGGACACGGAATGACCTCGTGCGGCAGCCCCAAGCGCTTGGCCGTGCGGCGCGCGCGGTCGGTCTCATCGACTTCGCCTTGGCCCGGATAGCCGAGCGTGAACGCCGGCAGGGCACCCAGCTCACGCGCCACGGCACCAATCAGCGCGCTGTCGATGCCGCCGGAGAGCAGCAACGCGGCAGGTCGATCCACCGCCAGTCGATCGTGCACCGCCGCGCGCAGCGCTTGCAGCACATCCGGCTGCTCCGGCGCCTCACGCGAGCCCGCGCGCTCGGCCTGCGGAACGGTGTGGGTGGTGCAGCGGAGTTCCGCGTCGAACGCCAGCACCTGGCCCGGGGCCACGCGCGCCACGCCACGCAGGGCGGTGCGCACGCCCGGCACAACGCCGTCGCGCAGCACATCGACGAGCGCCTCCATGTCGGGCTCGGCAGCGATCCGGCGCGTGGCCACGAGGGCGTCGAGCGTGCTGGCGAACGTCAGGCCGCCCGCGTGCGCGGCATACGCGAGCGGCCGCACCCCCGCCGGATCACGACCGAGCAAGAGCGGTCCGCCCGGCGCAAGAAACGCGAACGCGTAGCTGCCCTCGATGCGCGCGAGGCCCGCCACGCCCTCGACCTCAAGCAGCGCGGCGAGCACTTCCCCGTCGCTAGACGAGGCGAAAGGCACGCCCTGGGCCGCGAGCGCCCCGCGCAAGGCCGCGTGGTTGTACACCTCACCGTTGAACACCAGCAGCGCGCCGGACGGTCGGCGCACCGGCTGAGCGCCTCCGACAAGATCCACGAGCGCAAGGCGGCGCGCGCCGAACTCGACGGGCCGTTCGCCCAGGCGACCGCTGGCGCGACCCCCGCCGTCAGGGCCCCGGACGGCGAGCAGCGCAAGTGCCGGGCCGAGGGCGTCCCCCACCGCTCCCAGATCTCCGACCGTCCCGACGATGCCGCACATGCTCGTCCTATCGACCAGCGCCCTGCGCGAGGGTACCCTCCGCCACGATGTCGGACGACGCCAGCCCCCTCGTTCCCGCCCCGGACCTCCGGATGCTGCTCTGCACCGCGCCCGCGGGGCGTGCACGTGATCTGGCGGTCGAGCTCGTCGAGGCGCGCCTCGCGGCCTGCGTCCAACTCCTGCCCGGCATCCGCAGCGTCTATCGCTGGAAGGGTGCCCTGCACGACGAGCCGGAGACGCTCTTGCTGGTGAAGACGACCGCGGCCCTGGCCGGCGCGGCGGCGGCGGCCCTGGCGGAGCGACACCCGTACGAGGTGCCCGAGGTGCTCGCCCTGACCCCTGAGAGCGCGCTCCCGGGCTACCTCGCCTGGCTCGCCGACCAAGTCGGCCCGTAGACCGCCTCAGCCCGGTCCCCTCAGAGGCCCATCGATGGGGCTCTCCGGGCCGAGCCGGGGCCCGCGGATTGGGCTTGGGTGCGGACCCCTGCCTTGCCGATGGAGAGGCGTCGGATGGTCCGACCCGCACTGCAACTACGGGGACCCCGTGAGCTCGAACGCCAAGGCCAGCACGACAGACGCCAGTGCCCACGGGCTACTGCGCTTGTACTTCCGCATCCTGTCGAGCGCGGCGGGCGCGGTGTTCGTCCTGCACGGCGTCATCGGACTCGTGACGGGCTTCGGTGACCAGTACGGCCCCGTGCTGATCGGGATGGACGCGTTCCTGCTGCTGCTGGCGGTCCTGGGCCACGAGCTGGCCGCGCACGCGCAGGCCATGGAGCGCAACCCGCCGAAGGGCCTGCTCCTCTTCGTCACGGGTATCTACCTCGTGTTCCTCGCCGCCGAGACGGGCGGACTCGCCAGTCCGTTCTTCATGCTCGTCCTCGTGACATGCGTGTTCAGCGCGTTGCTCCTCTCAGGCCTCGCGGCCACGCTGATTACTGCCATGCTCGCCGCCCTGCACGCGGCAGCCGCGTGGCTCTTGCCCACGGGGCTCCTCCGCGTCGGCCTCGAGGGAATCGAGGCGTCCATCAAGGGCGGCCGCTCCATGCCGATCGACGAGGTCACCGGACTTGCAATGCACAGCGCATTCCTGTTCCTGGGCGCCTACATCGCGCATCGCCTGTCGAGTGACTTCCGCTCGAAGGTCGTGACGCTCGAGGATCACGCCACGCGTGATCCGCTGACGCAGCTGCCTAACCGGCGCGGGTTCATGCAGAAGATGCGTGAAGAGATCGCGCGCGCCGAACGGTTCGCGTGGCCCATGTCGATCCTCGTCATTGACTTGGATCATTTCAAGATGATCAACGACGAGCACGGCCACGCCTTCGGTGACGCTGTGCTCGCGCAGTCCGCGCAGATCCTGCGCGATTCCGTGGGCCCGGTGGATCACCTGGCGCGCGTGGGCGGCGAAGAGTTTGCCGTCGCTGCCGTCGCTGCCGACCCGCAGCACGGAGCGGAGCTCGCCTCCCGCATCGTGCGGCGCTTCCGTCAGCATCCGTGGGCCGAGATGAAGCCCGGCCTGAAGGTCACCTGCTCCGTCGGTGTCGCGGGCCTGGATACCGCGCGCTCCGACGCGAGCCTCTCGCGCATGCTAGAGGAAGCCGACAAGGCGCTCTACCAGGTCAAGGAAAGCGGCCGCAACAACTACGCGCTCGCGGAGTCCTCGCCGGGCACACGCGAGACTGAGGCGTCGCGCATCGCCGGGTAGCCCGGGCTGATTCGACCTGCGTTCCTAGTGTGGTGAGCGCGAAGTTCCGTTGCATCTCGGACGTGCGGCGGACTGGGCTGGGGGCGATCAGGCCGCTTCGTCGTCCTTGAGTGGACCGGCCACGAGTCGTCCTCCTCATCGGCCTTCCGCGCCCCAGCCAGTCCCCCGACCGCCGTCGCGCGGGCCTCGCTTCTGCATCCGCCATGCCCCTTGATGCCAGCCTGCCTATGGAAGCGAACTTCTGGCGCAGGTCACTCGCCCGCACGGCTTGACCCGCGGTACGATTCGACGCGATGGGTGCACCCGACGAACCTCGCGCCGACGGCCAAGACGACGTCAGCCGGCGCGCCTTTCTTGCCGCGGGCGCTGGCGCCGCAGGCGTCTCGGCGCTGTCCTTCTACTGGTTCGCAGAGTTCGGCGACCCCGCGCGGCGCGCGCAGGTCGAACTCACGCCGCCCGGAGCGCCGGGCAGCACGTTCACCGCCGCCCAGATGCGTACGGCGGAGGCGGCCTGTGATCGCCTGCTGCCGTCGGGCCCGGGCGCGCCTGGCGCGCGCGACGTCGGCGCCGCGCGCTATCTCGATGCGGTTCTCGCTACGGCGTTTGTCACGGCTGAGACGAAGGCCGTGATTCTCGACGGCCTCGCTCGACTCGACGAGCGGGCGCGGGAGATGGGCGTGGCGGCCTTCGCCGACGCCAGCCTCGCACAACAAGATAACGCCATCCGAGTGTTCGAGACCTTCAGTCGCAACGGCGACTTCCCGGGCCACCGCTGGCTGCGCGCGATGCTCCGGTTCGTGTTCGAGGCCTTCCTCGGTGATCCGGTCCACGGCGGCAATCCCGACGGCATCGGCTGGAACTGGATTGGGCACCCGACGCCTGAGCCACGTCCGACGACGCCCGGTTGGGCCCCGCGCGAGAAGGACACCCCGCGATGACCGTGTACGACGTCTGCGTCATCGGCAGCGGCGCGGGTGCCGGCCCCCTGGCGACCAGCCTCGCGCGAGCGGGCAAGAAGGTGCTCATCCTGGAGAAGGGCCCCTGGTACGAGCGCGATCAATTCCTGCGGGACGAGATCGTGCAGGTCCGACGGCCGAACTTCTACAGCGACTCGCAGCAGGAGCCGCAGATCGAAGAGACCTGGAACGGCGGCATCGCCGGCGCCGGCAAGAGCAGCGGCACGTTCTGGAACGGCAACATCGTGGGCGGCTCGAGTGTGTTCATGAGCGGATTCTGGACGCGCATGAAGCCGGACGACTTCAAGGCGCGCACGCTGTATGGCGAAGTGGCCGGCGGCGACCGCGCCGACTGGCCGATCGACTACGACGATCTGGAGCCGTGGTACGCGCAGGTCGAGCAGGAGATTGGCGTGTCCGGTCGCATGATCGACATGCCGCCAACGCTGACCGACAAGCGCTCGAGCGCACTGCCGCTGCCCCCCACCCGCGAGCACCCGTTCTCGCGGCTCGTCGATGACGTGGGTACGCGCCTGGGCCTGCATCCCATGCCGCTGCCGCGCGCCGTGCTGCCCGATGCGGCCCGGACGCTGACGCCGCAGCACATCGCCGACGATCGAGAGCCGTGCGACTACAACGGCTATTGCGGCAGCTACGCGTGCGAGACCGGCGCGAAGGGGTCTTCGCTTGCTGCGTGGATTCCCAAGGCGCTACGCGCCGGCGCTGAGATTCGGCCGCACGCGAGCGTGTTCTATCTCGACACGGACGCGACCGGCGGACGCGTGACGTCCGCCCGCTACATGGACCGCCACGGGGCCGTGCAGGTCGTTGAGGCCCGCGCGTTCGTCGTGGCCTGCCAGGCGCACGAGAGCGCGCGCCTGCTCCTCAACTCGGGCCGCCCCAAGCTCCATCCGTACGGGCTCGCCAATCGCACGGGTCTCGTCGGCCGGAATCTGATCTTCAGCACCTTCGGCGCGGGCTGGGGCGACTTCCCGTACGCCAAGTTGGACCCGCAGTGGAGCGCTGTCCTGCGCGAGTCGCGCGAGCCGTTCGTGAATCGCGTCGTGCAGGACTACTACTGGTACGACCCCAGCACGAGCACCTCAAGCCTCGAGCGCAACGCCGGTACAGGTGCCGCGCCCGGACGCGGGATGGAGCCCGGCGGGACGATCAACTTCCTGCTGATGCACCCCAATCCGATCAGTGCGGCGGAGACGCAGGCGTTCGGCGAGATCGGACAGACGGCGCCGCTGTGGGGCCAGCCCCTCAAGGACCGGCTGCACTACTGGTTCCATGGCCAGAAGCCGCTCAAGTTCGAGACGTTCGGAGAGTGGATTCCGAGTCCTAGCGCGTACGTCGCCGTGGACACAGGCGTGAAGGACCGCTGGGGCATTCCGGTCGCGCGCATCCGCGCGTTCAACCATCGCCGCAGCGTGCAGAACGCCGTGTTCCTCGTGGAGCAGGGCAAGCGCATCCTCACGGCCATGGGCGCAACGAACGCGCGCTCCGTGCCGCGCTACGGCGGACCGAGTACCAACCTGATCGCCGGCACCGCTCGCATGGGTGAGGACCCGCGCACGTCCGTGCTCGATCGCGACTGTCGCGCCTGGGACCTCGAGAACCTGTATGTGACCGACGCGAGTTGCTTCCCGAGCGGTGGTCGCGTGCCGTTCACGGCCACGATCTACGCGAACTCCCTGCGCGTCGCCGAGGTCCTGGCCAAGAAGGTCTAGCGGGATGCACGTTGGCGTCCTCCACGTGCGCCTGCATCTGCCCGACGCGCGTTCGCTCAAGGACAAGCGCCAGGTCGTGCGCAGCATCCTCGATCGGGCGCGCAGCACCTATCGCGTGGCCGCCGCCGAAGTGGACGAGCAGGACATCCATCGCATTGCGGTGCTCGGGTTCGCCTCGGTCAGCAACAGCCGGCACCACGCGGAGGAGGTCGTGCAGAAGATCCTCGACGGGCTCAGGCAACACCCCGCCGCGCGCCTCATCGAGCACGAGCTCGACGTCGTGTAGTTGGGTGCCCTGCGCTCGCAGCTCGCAGCCGAGGCGCAGCGGACACTCCGAGCCGAGGCGCAGCGGACAGTGTCGTTCCTAGCGCTCCCGCAGGGCGGTGCGCTTGGTCAAGATCACGCGCTCAGATTCGCCCGTATCTAGCAGCTCGATGGTCTTGCCGCGCCACACGTTGACGGCGACCTGCGGGTTCTCCGGCGTGACGTCAGGGCGCTGGCTCACGTGCGTGTAGGCCAGGGTCAATCGCGACTGGGCGAGGCTCCAGTTACCTTCCGCCTCCAGCACCGGTCGGCCGCCGCGGGCGGAGACAAACCGGAACCGGCCCTCGCCCCGCAGGTCCAGCGTGAAGGAGTCCGCGCCCCGGACGAGGCGGTAGATGCCCCGGGCCTGGTCCGTGGGAGCCACCTCAGGTTCCGAGTCCGGCATGGGGAACCGGATCTCCTCCACCACAGGGCCTGGCGGCACCTCAGGCTCAGGCGCATGACCGCGCGTGAGCACGAGACCCGTAGCCAGCAGCGCGGCGGAGGCGAGCACGATCCAGCGTGTGCGCGGCGACATCGGCCCTCCGCTCCGGGGAAAAGGGAAGCAGCAGGAGGAGGGGAACAGGAGGGGAGCGAATGGTGGCTAGGGGCGGAGTTGAACCGCCGACCCCCGCATTTTCAGTGCGGTGCTCTACCAGCTGAGCTACCTAGCCGACCGGAGGGGCCGATGGAACAACGCGCCCCGCGCTGCCGCAACTAGTTTCCAGAGCGTGCCTTCGATCCTGGACTACGACAGCCCAAGGGAGGCGACGTCGCGACGGATCTGGTCCACGAGCGCCTCCCTGCTAGGGAAGCGCCGCTCCTCGCGGATCTTGTGCACGAACTCGACCTCCACGGGCTCCCCGTAGAAATCGAAGTCCACGCCGGGCACGTACACCTCAAGCACCGGGGCGGCGGGCCGCCCCGCGGCCCCACCCTCGAATGTCGGGCGATAGCCCAGATTCGCCACGGCCACACGGCGCTCGCCGCGCAGACTGACGATGACCTGGTACACGCCCGCCGGCGGAGCGATCTCGCCGCCCAAATCGACGTTCGCTGTGGGGAACCCCAACTGCCGTCCACGGCCGTCACCGCGCACGACCAATCCAAACACCGAGTGCGGGCGACCCAGCATGGCGGCGGCTTCCTCGAAGGCGCCACGCTCGATCGAGTCGCGGATGCGACTGCTCGATATCGGGGCACCCGAGCGCTGGATGGCGGGCGCCTCGACGATCTCAAATCCGTACGTGGCCGCCAGCGGTGCCACACGCGCCGGCGTGCCCTCCCCGCGATGGCCGAAGTTGCTGTTGTAGCCGAAGAGGAGTCCGCGCAGTCCCAACCCGCTCACGAGTACATCGCGCACGAACGCGTCATAGGACATCCGGCGCATGGCCTCGTCGAATGGCAGCACGACCGCGGCGTCGACGCCCATGCGCTCCAGCAAGAGCAGCCGATGCTCAGACGAGAGGATCGGACGCGGCGGCGCGCCGGCGATCACCGCCATGGGATGCGTCTCGAACGTGACGACCACCGCCTCGCCCCCGATTCGCTCCGCAAACGAGCGTAGGTGCTCCACAACATGGGCGTGGCCGCGGTGCAGCCCATCGAAGACGCCGATGGTGACGGCAGGTGAACGGAACGCCGCGGCCCTCAGGGACTCAGAACCGCGGTACCGGCGCATCCCGTTCACTGGCTCTCAGCAAAGCGACTCCGGAGAGCCTCGAGGGCGTCCTCGGCCTTCGCCCGGCTGGCGGGCGTCATGCGATCGATGAAGACGCGGCCGTTCAAGTGATCCAGCTCGTGCTGGAAGATGCGCGCGACCCAATCGGAGAGTTCCATCTCGTGCGTGCGGAGATCGAGGTCCTGGTACCGGACGCGGATGACCACGGCCCGCGGCACCCGGCCGTAGATGCCGGGGAACGAGAGGCAGCCCTCCTCACCGATCTCCTCGCCCTCCGCGGCGACGATCTCCGGGTTGAGTACGGGGAACTCGTCACCGGGCTCGCCGGAAGGGCACACGAGCATCAGGCGTCGAGCCACCCCCACCTGGGGTGCCGCCAGACCGACTCCCCGCTCCTCGAACAACACCCGCCGCATCTCCCCCACGACGGCGCGCAGTTCGTCATCCACCTGCGCGATGGGCTCCGTGCCGCGCAGCAGGACAGGATCCGGCCAGAGGACGATGTCCAGATTCATGCCCAAAGTGTAGCCCCAGGCCCCGAACCAACCCCCCGACGCGTGGACCCCAGCCAGCCCACCGATTAGGATTGCGCCTCGTCTCGTCGCCCCCTGGAGGGATCCGCATGGCCGTCTCCGACCTCAAGAACAAGGGCCTCGACGCCCTCAAGCGCAAGCGCTACGAGCTGGCGATGGAGGCGCTCCAGGAGTACCTGAAGTTCCAAGCCGACGACGGCGAGGCCATGGACGCATTCTTCACCGCGGCGGAGAAGCAACGTGAGGTGGCGGGCAAGAGCCTGTTCGGTGGCTTCCTCTCCAAGGCGTCCATCGGCGGCAAGGATCCCGTGAAGCGCATGGCCTCGTGCCTGCGCGCGCTGGCCAAGAACCCGACCGACAAGAAGGTGCTGATGTCTCTGGGCTCCGCAGCGCTCGAAGCAAACGCGTTCGAGTCGGCCTCCGTCGCCTACCGCATGGCGTCCGCGGTGGACCCCGAAGACAACGAACCGTGGAAGCGCATGGGTGAAGCGCTCGGCAAGGCCGGTCGCATCCGCGAGGCCCTCGATGCCCTCGGAGAAGCGGTCCGCATCGACCGCCGCGACCAGGAGGCCCAGAAGCTGCGCAAGAACCTCGCGGCCGAGGGGGCGCTGAAGATCTCAGGCTTCGAGACGGCGAAGTCCAGCCGCGACCTCATCAAGGACAAGGACGTCGCTCAGGAGCTAGAGATGGAGGCGCGCCTCCAGCTCACGCCCGAGCACGCGGCGTCGGAGCTGGAGAAGGTCAAGGCCGGCTCCGAGGCAGCCCCCGACGACGCCCGCCTGCGCATTCGCATGGCCGACCTGCTCCTCCAGCAGCACGACGAAGTTGGTGCGCTACGCGAGCTCGACCATGCCCTGGGCTTGGACCCCGCGAACTACGAGTTGTCGGTGCGCATCGGCGACCTGCGCCTTGGGCAGTTCACGCGCGCCTACAAGGCCGCGCGCGACAGCGGTGACGAGAGCGCCGTCAAGACGACCCACGCGGCGCTCGTCGAGGCGAGCCTCGCGGAGTACGGCCGGCGCGTGCAGGAGCACCCGCTCGATCTCGGCGAGCGCTTCCGGCTCGGCCGCTGGCTGCTCCAAGCGGGCAACGTGGATCAGGCCCTCGCGGAGTTCCAGCAGACCGTGCGCGATCCCGCCCGCAAGGTGGACAGCTTGCAGCTGCAGGCGCGCTGCTTCGAGCAGAAGAACATCATGACGCTCGCCGCGAAGAAGCTCGAGGAGGCCGTCGCGGAGTTCCCGACGCTGGCCAGCCCGAAGGCGAAGGCCGTGTTCTACGACTACGCCGACTTGCTCGAGCGCTCCGGGAACGCCGACGAAGCGCGCGCGATCTTCGAGCGCATCGTCGAAGAGGACGCGGCCTACAAGGACGTGCTCACCCGCCTCTCCGCTCTCAGCGCGTAGGAACGCTTACCGGCCCCGCCGAGCACGTACGGCTTCGTGGCTGCGGGGCGTGGGATTGCCGTCGTCGTCCTCGCGGGGGCCCTACCCCGCGTCGTCCTAGCCGGCTGCCCCACACCCTCGCCCCACGAACCCTGATCCCTCATTCGGACGCAGGAACGCGGCGCGCGTCGTGCCACCCTCGTCGTAGCAGGGGTGGGCGGTTACGGGCGGCCGTACGCGTTCACCCGTCCTGCCGAGCACGTACGGCCCGCCAGGTGCTTGGCCTCGCACCGCCATCGGCTCCTCGCGGGGGGAGACGAGGCGCGTGGGGAGACGAGAGAGGTGCCGAGGCAAAAACGAAACCGGGCGGCTTGAAGCCGCCCGTTCAGAGGTACGGAGAGACCGTACGCTCTTAGCCTACGCCATCCGGTTGACCATGCGCGTAAGCCGGCTCTTGCGGTTGCCGGCCGTGTTCTGGTGGATGATGTTGACCTTCGCGGCCTTGTCGATGCGCTGGTAGACCTCGACGAGCATCCCGCTGGCCTGCGCCTTGTCCCCGGCCTCGACGGCCTCCTTCAGCTTGCGGATCGCCGTGCGCATGGAGGTCCGGCGCAGCTTGTTGCGCTCAGCACGGTCCGCACCCTGGCGGACGCGCTTCTTGGCGGAGGTTGTGTTGGGCATGGCGTGTTGGGCCTCCGAAGGCAGGGGAAGCGGGCGATTGTGCCGGATGCGCGCTGCCCGGCCAGCGAAATCCAGAGGGCTCAGCCCCTGGTCGCCCACCAACCTGCGCCCCTCCGGGGCGCGCGCCGGGCTCCGCAGCGGCCTACGCCTGGGCGGCCCGGGCCCGGTCGGCGGCCCGCTGGAGCGCCTCCACGGCCAACTCCACGTCGCGATCCGTCACGGCGTAGGACATACGGAAGTGGCCCGGGGTGCCGAACCCGCTGCCGGGCACGACCAGCAGGCGCTCCTCGAGACAGAGCCCGACGAACTCGACGTCGTCCATGCCGCCCGGCACGCGCGGGAACATGTAGAAGGCCCCCTCGGGCGCCACCAACTCGTAGCCGGCCGCCTTAAGCGCCGCGAGCAGGCGGCCGCGCTTGGCAACGTAGCCCGCCATGTCCACGTGCACATCCAGGAGCCCCTCAACGAGACGCTGCTGGAGAGCCGGCGCATTGACGAACCCCAGCACGCGATTGCAGAAGGTCAGCGCGGCGGTCAGCGCCTCCGCGTCGGGCGTCGCGGGATTCACGGCCACGTAGCCAATGCGCTCCCCGGGCAGGCCCAGGTCCTTCGAGAACGAAGTGACGTGAATGGTGTCGCGGTACTGCCGCACGGGCCAGGGGACAGACACGCCGTCGTAGGTGATGGCGCGGTACGGCTCGTCCGAAATCAGATACACGGGCCGACCCTGGGCCTCAGAGGCCTCGGTCAGGACGCGCGCCAAGGCGTCGTAGTCGGCGGTGTCATAGACCACGCCGGTCGGGTTGTTCGGCGAGTTCACCACCACCGCCCGCGTGCGCGGCGTGATCGCGGCGCGAATCGCCGCGGGGTCGGGCCGGAAGCGCGCATCGGTCGGCACCAGCACCATCCGGCCGCCATGGTTGGTGATGTAGAAGCGATACTCGACGAAGTACGGCGTGAGGCAAATCACCTCGTCGTCGGGGTCGAGCAGCGCCTTGAACAGGACGTTGAGCCCCCCACCGGCGCCGACGCTCATGACGATCTGCGCGGCGTCGTACGGCACGCCCGTGTGGCGCGCCAGATGGGCCGCGACGGCGTCGCGCGTGGAAGCCAAGCCGGCGTTGGCCATGTAGCGGTGGTGGCCCGCGGGCTCCGCACCTGCCAGCTCGCGCAATCGCTCAGCCAGGGCCGCCGGCGGTTCCTGGACGGGGTTGCCCAGCGCCAAGTCCGCCACCTGGTCCGCGCCGAGCTGCTTCTTGAGCCGCTGCCCCTCGGTGAACATCTTGCGGATCCAAGAGGCGCCTTGCATCGCTTCCCGGACCTGGCGGCTGATCGTCATGCGGGCCGGTGTACCCGCCCCGCGCGCGCACGACAACGCGTGCCGCAGCGCGCCGCCCGCTGGGCGTAAGGAAGGCGTTCGCGCGGGCGCCAAAACGAACACGACGGGCGCGCGGTTGACCGCACGCCCGTCGTAGATGAGATGCCCCGTGGCACCAACTATGTCCGCCGCGCTACCTAGCGCCAAGGACCGCGCTACTTGGCGCCAAAGACCGCGCTACTTAGCGCCAAAGACCCGCGCTACTTAGCGCCAAAGACCCGCGCTACTTAGCGCCAAAGACCTTGTCGTAGCGGTAGAAGACCTCGAGGCACAGGGCCAGGATGGCGGTCGAGTACACGCGGCCACCGTCAAGGCCCCAGGGGCCGATCGGGTCCCACGAGCCCTTGTACTGGCAGTAGTCGGTGTCCTTGCGCTGGGTCTCGACCATGGCCTTCTCCATGCCCTTCTTCCAGATCTCCCAGTGCTTGCCACCGACCTGGAACATCGCCAGCGTGGCGTAGTACCAGTAGTACATGTCGATGGAGCCGTCCGTGGGGTTCCAGGTCGGGGGCAGCTTGGCGCACAGGTCGGCGCCGAGCTTGATGAGCTCCGACTTGCGCGGGTCCTCACCCATGAAGACGCGCGCCAGCATGGCGGCACCCGTCATCGCCTCGCTCTTCTCACCAGGGAAGCGGTCGACGAGCTCCTGCGGGCGAGCCGGGCCGGTGCCACGCTGCACGTAGCCGACGCGGCCGTAGTCGGGGTCGGTGACCTTATCGAGCCAGGCCTTGAGGCCGTCGAAGGCCGACTCATCGGTGGTCAGCGGCGCGGGCTTGCCACGCGCGAGGGCGTCCTTGTTGATGAGCTGGGCGCTCTTGAGCGCCATCATCATCCAGCCCGAAACCGAGGTGTCGTTGTCGCCCGGCTTGATGCCGTAGCGCCACGCGAAGTACGGATTGCGCGCGAGCGCGATGAAGTCCAGGCCGCGCTGGGCGGAGCCCTGGAAGATCGGGCTGCCGGTCATGCCGTAGGCCTCGACCATCGCCAGGGCGCTGGTCGCGTGGTTGTAGATGTACTGCTGCGTCGAACGCGGGCCGAAGCAGCCCTCCGGGTCCTGAATGTTCTTCAGGTAGCGCAGACCGCGCGACACCACGGTCGCGAAGGGGTGCTTGCCGCGGTTCGTGTAGCCGGCGCCGAGGAAGGCGCACAGCGCGAGGCCTGTGACGCCCGGATCGTAGAGCGCCTTGCCGAGGCCGTCGGGGCGCTTGCTGGCATCACTGACGGGCTTGCCATCGCACCAAGCGTCGAAGCCCGCGGCTTCCCAGCCGCCGTTGGGCGACTGGTGAGCGGCGAGCCAACGCAGCGCGTCGTCGACCGCGTCATCGAACTTCTTGCGACCGCCGCCGCCCGTGCCGGTGTCCTTGCCACCGCCACGGCCACGGAACGCGCCACCGGCACCGCCGCCGATGCCGATCGTGCCGTTGTTGGCCGGACCTTCGAACGGCGCGTCGGAGAGACCCTCGGACTCACCGAACGACTCTTCGTACGGCAGGTCGTTGTCGGTCTCGACCTCCTCAGCGATCTCTTCGTCCTTGATGACCGGCTCTTCGGCCACGATCTCTTGTTCGTGGACCTCTTCCGTGTCTTCCTCGACCTCTTCGAGTTCCTCTTCGACCTTCTCCACCATCGAAGACTGCATCGGCTTCTTGGTCTGGAGGTTCGCGCTGCCCGTGTCGATGAGCGACAGGATGAAGAACAAGAGGACGTGAATGGCGATGGAGATCATCCACCAGGGGCTCTGACGCAGCGCGTGATAGAGCTGCTCGTTGAAGTCCCCCTGCTGGGCGAATGCGTAGTCGTGTTCGTAGCGCTCGTTGCGTGCCATGCGATGTCTCCGGCGTGCGGGGCGTGCCCCGCGGGTCCAAACCGACGACCGTGAGCGGACGCCCCCAGGCCTTCCCGGCGGGGCGTTCACGGCATCGTCGGCGCATTGTAGGCCGTGCCTACTCCCGATCCAACGGCAGGCGCCGGGTCCGGTTCACCGGAGCCTGGAAAAATTCCGCTCGCAGCCTCACCGTGCCGCCAGAGTGTAAGTCATTTTCCTGAAACAACTTCTGACGACAACCCCTCCAACATGGCCAGCAGGGCCCCCGCCGTCTGGGTGACTGTGTTCGCGTACCAGCCGCCCTTGATGGTGCCGGTCTCGAGAATCGCCTCCTCGGCCAGCACACGCTGCATGCTCGCGAACCAGTCCGCGGCCCCGGGCGCGCCGGAGCGGGCGACCAGCCAGGCTTGCATCCACCAGGCGCCGCAGTCTGTGCTCTGCGAAGTCCACTCGGCCGGCTCGGCGAGCACCGCGGCCACCAGGGCGGCCGGGAATGGGTCGGTACCCTTGCGCAGGCCGCGAACCACGCGCGAGATCACCTCGGCCACGTTCCAGTCGCTGGTTTGCGGGGGGCCCTCGCGCGGGGCCTGCTTCAGGTCGCGAATGTCGATCAGGATCAGGGGGTCCGCCCCGAACACTTCGCCCTGACCACGACGAATCAGGGCGTCGGTCGCCATGACCCCCAGGCCGCGCGTCCAGCCGTTGCGCAGCCGGGCTCGCGCGAACCGGCGGAGCGCCGAGGCGGCCGCCTTGAGTGCCTCTTCGTCTTCGGGCCGGCGGGCCACGCCGAACGCAAGAACGGCCGCCGAGGTGCCATCGACCTGCGACCAGCGATCCAGCGGCTCTTCGTACCCGATGGCGCCCGTGTCGATCTGGCGCTTCTTGAGGAAGTCGAGCCCGAGGGCGAGGCCCGCGTCGAGGCCGGCCACCTGCAACCCCCGCTCGCGCGTGCGGGCGAGTGCGGCGATCGCGAGGGCCGACGACGCGACCCGATCCGTCTCGTACGCGGCTACGTCGAGATCAAACCCGCCATCGGCCTGTTGCTGGCCGAGCAGGCCCCGCGCCAGGCGCGCCACGGTCGCCTCGGCGCTCGCCTGGCCCGACGCGCCGAACAGCCCGCCGGGAGGTGGTCCGGGGGGCACGTAGAAGGGCGCGCGCAATGCGAACCCGATCGTCGCCAGCGCGAGCGCGCCCGCCAGGATCACGACGGCCGTCAGGCCGCGCATGCTGCGCGGGGCGGCGACCGCTCGGGTCACGCTAGGTCCCGTCACCTTGGGCGCTGTTAGCTGAGACACTGTCACTTGAGGCGCGCCGATCCGACCATCTCGTGGGACGCAATGAGGTCGAGATCCGACTGGGCGTCGTCGAGGAGCTCGTCCGCGAGCTCGTCCGGCCAGACGACGCTGCCGCGGTCGAGCAGCTCGATCGTCAGGCGGGCGCGCAGATGCCGCTCCCGCGCGCCCTCGAGCAACGCCACGATCAGGTCGTAGACCTCCGGGTCCGCCAAGGTCCGCCGCCGCCCAGCGCGCAACTCGACGACGCCCAGCACGATGGGGCCGCCGGCGTCGCGAAAGACGCGCACGTCTTGCGCACGGCGGCCCGGCTCGAACAGCCAGTCGTTCGCCTCGGGCTGCGGGAAGCGCACGATGAAGTCCTTGGTGACCTGCCAAGCAGGGCGCGGCACGCGGTAGCGCTCGGCCAGCGCGGCGGGCTCGACGCCCGTCCGGAACTCCTGGGCAAGTCGTTCTGCAGCCTGCTCGGCAAACTGCTCGGCCTCGAGGAAGTCGCGCCCCTCGGCCTCATAAGCGTCGATGGGCAACTGGAACATCGCCACCCGAACGCCCGGCGGGAGGTCGAACTTCGCGCGATGGTCGGCATAGATCCGCCGCACCTCGTTGGGGTCCACGCGCTTGTCGTTCTCAGGCCGCGTACCGCCGATGCCCTCCATGAGCTTGCGGATGTACCAGTGCGACACGACCGCACCGTAGATCTGGTCGCGGTACTCCTCGCGCGTGATACCGCGCTCGACGAGGTACTCCTCCTGGGTGAGCTTCGCCCCGGTCTTGTCCTCGTTCTCCGCCATGTCGGCCTTCAGCTGGTCGTCCACGATGGAGTCGATCGCCGAAGGCGGAATCCGGAGTCCGGCGCGCCGGGCGGCGGCCATGACGAGCCGCTGCTTGGCCCACGTGAGCCGCACACCGCGGATCTCCTCCTCGACGTCGTCGCCCTCGTCTTCCTTCTTGATGCGGAGGCTCCGCATGACCTCGCGGCGCGTCAAGACCTCGCCGTCCACGACGGCCAGCAACTCGTCGACGGTACGCCCACCTTCGCTCAGCGCCAACCGCGACGCCTGGCTGTGCTGCTGCTGCCGGAGCAGCGCCGCGTAGCCCGCGGGCACAGGAGAGATGCGCACTTCGTCGTCGGACTGGCAGCCTACGAGCAACGCACCGCAGAGCAGGCCAGCGGCGAGGCGCGAGAGGAGGTGCGGGCGGACCATGCGCGCAGCATATCGACGGCAGCGCCCGCGCGGTGCCTTTTGGCCTCAGGCGCGATCTTCTGCCAGGAGGTCGAGTAGTCGGTTGAGCGTTTCCGCATCGCTCGTGGTGCCGGGCGCAGGCAGGAACACAGACCCGGGCGTGACACGGCGCAGACGCCGCAGCCGTCGCATCAGACCATCCAGTATGCGTGTGGGCGCGTGTAGGAGCACGCCCGGTTGATCCGAGGGCCCGGGCGCGATGCGTGCGATGCCCGCCTCACCCGCGACGATCCGCACACGCTGGCACAGAAGGAGTCGCCGGACGGGTTTCGGCGCGGGGCCAAATCGATCCACGAGCTCGGCCTCGAGTGCGGCCAGCTCAGCAACACTGGCCGCCGCCGCAACCCGACGGAACACGCGGAACTTCTCGCGCGCGTCCTCCACGTAGCGATCGGGGATACCAGCCGGAAGATCGATTCCGAGGAACGCGGGCTCCGACGGACGCTCGCCGTGCCCGCGCGCGAGCTCGACCGCCTCGGCGAGCAACTTGCAAAACAGGTCGTAGCCCACGGAGGCGATGTGGCCGGACTGCTGCGGCCCGAGCAGGTTGCCCGCGCCACGGATCTCCAGATCGCGCATGGCGATGCGGAAGCCCGCCCCGAGTTCGCTGTACTCCTCGATGGCCCGCAGCCGCTGGGCGGCCTCCTCGTTGAGCGGACGACCCTGGGGCATCAGCACGAGGGCGTGGGCCTTGCGGCGCTCGCGCCCCACCCGGCCGCGCAGTTGATGCAACTCAGAGAGTCCGTAGCGGTCGGCGTCGCGCAGGATGATCGTGTTGGCGTTGGGGATGTCCAAGCCGCTCTCGATGATGGTCGTGGCGAGCAGCAGATCCAACTCCCCGCGCACGAAGCGCAGCATGCGCTTCTCCACGAGGTCCTTGTCCATCTTGCCGTGCACAACACCCACGCGCAGTTTCGGCACGAGATCCTGCAGACGCGCGGCGATCATCGGCAACTCGCGGATGCGACTACTCACCATGAACACCTGGCCCCCGCGCGCAAGCTCGCGTCGAATGGCGTCGCGCACGATCTCATCGCTCTCGCGGGCCACGATCGTCTCGATGGGATGCCGACCCAACGGCGGCGTCGTCAGGTTGCTGATGTCACGGATGCCGAGCAGCGCCATGTGCAGCGTGCGCGGAATCGGAGTCGCCGAGAGCGAGAGCACGTCGACCTCGCTTCGCATCTCCTTGAGGCGCTCCTTGTGCTTCACCCCGAAGCGTTGCTCCTCGTCGATGACGACGAGCCCGAGCCGCGCAAAGCCCACGTCCTTGCTGAGCAAGCGATGGGTGCCGATGACGAGATCGACCGTGCCGCCCTTCAGGCCGGCGATGACGGCGCGGTTCTCGGCCGACGACTTGAGGCCCGAGAGCGCGCGCACGGCCAAGGGGTACGGCGCGAGACGTTGCGTGAACACCCGCACGTGCTGCTCGGCGAGCACCTTCGTAGGCACCAAGACGGCGGCCTGGCGCCCGCTGGCGATGGCCTTGAACATCGCGCGCAGGGCCACCTCGGTCTTGCCATAGCCGACGTCCCCACACAGCAGGCGGTCCATCGGCCGATCGCCCTCGAGGTCTTCCTTGATGGCGCGCACGGCCGCGGCCTGATCGGGCGTGGGACGGTGCGGAAACGCCTCCTCGAACTCACGCTGCCACTCGGTGTCCGGCGGCATGGCTGGCCCCTGTCGGCGAGCGCGCGCGGCCTGCGTGGCGAGCAAGCGCTCGGCCAGCTCCTCGACGGCCGCCGACACCTTCGCCTTGCGCTTCGCCCACTCCTGCCCGCCGAGTTTGGACAGCCGCGGGCGGCGGCCGGTGCCGATGTAGCGCTGGACAAGATCGATACGCGCCACAGGGACGTACACGATCGTTCCCTCGGCGAATTCGATCTGCAGGTATTCGCCCGTCTCGCCCTGGTTCTCCAACTCCACGAGACCGCGATACATGCCGATGCCGTGGTGCAGATGCACAACCGGCGCGCCCTCGACGAGCTCGAGGAAGTCTTGGATGGGACGACTGCGAACGCCGACGCCGCGCGCGCGTCGCTCACGGAGCGGCAGGTCCGCGAGATCGTCGTAGGCCACGTGCGCCGTGCCCGTCGCACGCCAGATGAACGAGCGCGAGAGCGAACCCTCCGCGAACGTGACCGGCACGCCCGGCTCATGCTCGGCGAATAGCTCGCGCAGGCGCTCCTCTTCGCCCTCCGCCCGGCGATACACGACGATGCGCTCAACGCGCCGAGCCAGTTCCTGGAACCCCTGCGCGATGCGCGCCGTGCGCTCGCGCGTCTCGGTCGCCTCCGCGCGCGACCGCAGCGCGACGCCGCACAACACGTCCACGCCGCCCACGTCGACATCCAGCGCGTCCGACTCTCCAAAGGGCAGTGCGCTGGCCACGATCACGGGCCGGGCGTTGAGATCGCGCTCCAGCCGGGCGACATCGGCGCGCTCACCGGATGCGCCACCCATGCGTACCGAAGTCGCGGCCCCGATGAGCGCCTCGCGCTCGACCAACACCACGCGCGCCGTGGGCGGCAGATGCTCCAACAGGAACGCCGCGCCCTCCCCGCCGTGGGGATCGGCAAAGCGTTCGGCCGGCAGCGCCATGACCGAGACGTACGGCTCCGCGCCGCCGCTGCGCTGCGTGGCGGGATCAAGCGCCGAGACGGACTCGATCTCGTCGCCGAAGAAGTCCACGCGCGAGGGCCCGGGTGCGCCCCAGGGCCACACATCGAGCAGCCCGCCCCGGCTGGCGAACTCACCCGGCGTCTCAACGGCTCCGACGCGGGCGTAGCCGGCGGCGGCGAGGTGCTCTAGGAGCGGCGGCAAGGCGCGCTCATCTCCCGGGGTGAGATCGACCACGGCGGCTTCGATCACATCGACCGCGGGCACGCGCTGCACGAGTGCGGCGAGTGTCGTCAGGACGACCGGCGCGTGCTCCGGCGCGCGCCAGCGGCGCAGGCGCTGCAACACGGTGGCGCGCCCCTGCAGAACTTCCGCGTCCGGCGTACCACCGCGTTCGCTGCGCGGCCACGTCGGAAACGGGAGCGCGGGCGCGTGCCCCTGCGTCTCGAGATCGAGTCGCACGGCATCCACGCTCTTGGGATCGGCGAACACGGCGAGCAGCGGCGAGCGCGCCGAGAGGTGCGCCAGCACGAGTCCGAGCGCGCCGCCGTGCAACCCGCCCACGCGCGCAGCCCGTTCCCGGGCGAGGAGGGCCTCCAACGGGCCCGCCACGCTTCCGAGGAGCGGAGTGGGGTCGAACGGTCCTTCCAGCGAAGGATCCTCGGTCCGCGCGGGGCCTACCCCCGCGCGCAGTCAGATACCGCTGCCGAAGCCGCCGGCGTCTTTGGGCGCGGGCGGCGCAACGCGCGGCGCGGAAGCCCGCGCGGGCGCCGAGATCTCGACGCGCTTCACCTTGGGCGCCGCCGGCTTGGCCTTTTGAACTCCGCCGATGCCGGCGGCGAAGTCCGGCGCGG
>JAQBWE010000281.1 GCA_027625315.1 Planctomycetota bacterium | reverse complement strand
CGCCCCGGGTCACGACATGACGCAGCTCTCGATCACGCGCCCAAACAAATCGGAGATCTTCGAGACCTAGCGTGCACCGCCACCAAGATCTCCCGACACATTCGGCGGGTCATCTCGGGCGCATCTTTCGCGCACCATAGACCACTTCGGCCGGGGTTCTGCCCTTGGTGTACCGGCCGTCGTGGACGCGCTCGTAGTTGAACAGCTCGAGGTAGTCGGCGAGGTCCCGCCGCAGCGCGGTGTACTTCGGCACCAGGCTCCGGGCGAAGGACGGCCGCCAGCACTCATCGAGCACCGTGCGCTGCACCCCCTCGACGCAGCCGTTGGACTGGGGCCGGCCGGCGTGGATGAAGCGGTGCTTCGCGCCGAGCTCCGCCACGGCGCTGCGGAAGACCCCTGATTTGAACTCCGAGCCGTTGTCGGTGGAGACGGCTTCGAGCTTCCAGCCAGCGAGCGACAGATCGGCCGCGACGCGGCGCACCAGGGCCGAGGTGTGCACCGCTGAGGGATTGAGCGGGGTCACGTGCAGCTCCGCCCAGAGGAAGGCGGAGTGTGCGTCGGTCGCGGTGTACTGCCAGACCCGCCCCTTGGTCCCCGAGAGCCGGCCGATGTGGAAGCAGTCCAGCTGGACCAGGGCGCCGGGGCGCTCGGCGATGATGTGTCGCTCGGGCTGCGGCCGACGCTCTGGCTCGGGCGGGCTTTGGTACCCGGCGATGAGCGAAAGGCGCTTGCGGCGGGTCGACAGACCGTGCCGGCGGAGCACCCGGGCGACGCCGTTGTGGCTGATCCGCATGCCGCCCCAGCGTTCCTGGCCGAGCGAGTACGCGACGCGCCGCGGGCCCATGCCGGGGTAGCCGAGCGCGAAGGCGACGACCTTCTCCTCGAGGAAGGGCGGCAGCTGGTTGGGCATCCGGGGCGCGCGCCGCTCTCTCGGTCTCAGGATCTCCAGGCCGTGGCGCAGGACCAGGGGTTTCCAGCGGTAATAGGTCGAGTGGTGGAAGCCCAGCTCGCGGCAGGCTCTTCGGACACCGACCTCACCCGCCCGGGCGAACAGGCGCAGACGATGGCGGAAGATCAGGTCATCATTGGTCACGGCGGACCCTCCTCTTTGGACCTCGAACACCCAAAGAATGGGCCGGGTGGATCCTCACCGTCAGCGCAACGCATCGATGATGCGTGTGCTGATCAGGAGGGATCGACGGTCACGTCCGCGGGCGTGGTGTGCCAGCTGACCGGCGTGAGCCGGAGGCAATAGAGAACCACCGTGCCATCCTCGGCAGACATCTCAACTTCAGCCGAGGAGAACGACAACGGTGGCAAAACCAACGATGGACCCACTCGCGTTCCTGCGCAAGATGATTGAAGAGGGCGATCCCGACCTGCTGCGCGCGATGGTGCGCACCTTCGCCGAGACGCTCATGAGCGCGGAGGCCTCGGCGCAGACCGGCGCGGCGTACGGCGAGCGCAGCCTTGAGCGCACCACGGTGCGCAACGGGTACCGCGAGCGCCGCTGGGACACCCGCGCCGGCTCGATCGACCTCGCGATCCCCAAGCTCCGCCAGGGGTCGTACTTCCCGTCCTGGCTCTTGGAGCAACGCCGGCGCGCGGAGCGTGCGCTCACCGCGGTGGTCGCCCAGGCGTACGTCGAGGGCGTCTCGACCCGCCGGGTCGACGACCTCGTGCGGGCGCTCGGCATCGAGGGCATCTCGAAGAGCCAGGTCTCCGAGATGGCGCGCTCCCTCGATGCGGGTGTGCGGGCCTTCCGCGAGCGGCCATTGGACAAAGGCCCGTACCGGCACCTGTGGCTGGATGCTCTCGCCGTTCGGGTCCGCGAGGGCGGCCGGATCGTGTCGGTCGCGACGGTCGTCGCGACCGCGGTGAACGCGGAAGGGCAGCGCGAGCTGCTCGGTCTTGACGTTTTCACCAGCGAGGACGGGACCGCCTGGACCAGCTTCCTGCGGGGACTCGTGGCTCGAGGACTCTCCGGCGTAGAGCTGGTGACCAGCGACGCGCACGGCGGCCTCAAGGCGGCGATCGCGGCGGTGCTGCCGGGAGCGTCATGGCAGCGCTGCCGCACGCACTTTATGCGCAACCTTCTCAGCCGCGTGCCGAAGTCGGCGCAGGCTTTGGTCGCGAGCTTCGTGCGCACGATCTTCGCCCAGCCCGACGCCGCCTCCACTCGCCGCCAGCACGCCTCGGTCGTCGAGCAGTTGCGAGTGCGCTATCCGAAGGCCGCGGAGCTGCTGGAGGAATCGCGCGAGGAGCTCCTTGCCTTCACCGCCTTCGCACCGGACCACTGGCGCCAGATCTGGTCGAACAATCCCCAGGAGCGCCTCAACCGCGAGATCCGTCGCAGATCCGACGTCGTCGGAATCTTCCCCGACCGCGATGCCCTCGTCCGTCTCATCGGCGCGGTGCTCTCCGAGCAGCACGACGAGTGGGCCGTCGCGCGCAGATACATGAGTTTGGAGTACCTCGCGAAGGGGTCAGGAGTGGAAGGAGGGACGGATCTGACTTCGCCGCTCGCGCTGGCGAGCTAAAGTTCGCGTGCAGAGGACGGCGCGGTAGTTCTCACACACCACGTCCAAGGACGTAACTGTCCTCTTCGACTAGATGTGATTCCCAGACAGGTCGTTGACACCGAAGAAGCGGCAGAGCGGCGTGTGGCCATCGAGGGTCGGCGACCGGCGCTGACTGTACTCGTCCAGGAACCGCGCGAGCGTCGAGGTTCGCTCCGCGCTGGAGCGGTAGAGGCGGACGTACGCCCACTTCTCCTGCAGCGTCTTGATGAACCGCTCGGCCTTGCCGTTGGTCCGCGGGGTGTACGGCCTCGTCCGCCAGTGCTCGATGCCCAGGCGCAGGCACGCCGCGGCGAAGTCCAAAGACCTGTAGCAGCTGCCGTTGTCAGTGAGGATTCGGCGGATCCGCACCCCAGCGCGGAGATAACGGCCCCAGACCGCCTCGAGCGAGCGGATGGCGCTCGTGCTTTTCTGATCGGAGTGCATCGCGACGATCGGCAGGCGGCTGTGGTCGTCGACGGCGACGTGGCAGTACTCGTAGCCGGCGTGGCGCTTGAGGGCGTTGGCCAGTCTCCGGCCGATGTTGCGCCAGCCCGCGTCCTCGGGGATCCGTCCCAGGCGCTTGATGTCCAGGTGGACCATGTCGCCGGGAGCCGGCCACTCGTAGCGGAGCACCGCGCGCTTGACGGTGAGTGCACCCGGGCGGCTGAGCTCCGCACGGCGCAGGACCGCGTAGATCGTGGAGCGGGCCATCCCCAAAAGCAGGGCCAGCTCGTGCGGGCCGACCTTGCGCGTGGTGCGCTCGACGCAGATCTGAACCGCGAGGTCGATCCGCGTCAGGCGCGGCATGCGGTGCGGGCGGCTGGATCGGTCGGCGAGGCCGGCCGGGCCCTCGCGCGTGAAGCGGCGGAGCCACGTGTGCGCGGTCTGACGGCTCACTCCCGCGGCGCGGGCGGCGGCGCTCACGCTCCAGTGCTCCTCACGGACTCGCTGGCAAACCAGGTGACGCAGGTACGGGTTGAGACGCGGCTTAGGCTTGACCATGAAGGGGCTCCTCTCGGCTGTGTGATCTCGACAACCACATCAACCGACGGAGCCCCTCCTTCTGTCAAGGACGTCTCTGGGAAGTACAGCTAGCTCGCGGTGTTTCCGGATGCGCGAGGCATCGCCGA
>JAQBWE010000280.1 GCA_027625315.1 Planctomycetota bacterium | reverse complement strand
CTCCTGCCCCTACCCTTCTTCCCCCAACCTGCGACCCACCCATGTCCTCTTCGACCCCCGACACACCCCACGTCCAGAACCTACGCACGATGCGGCGACTGGTCTGGCGGTTCCGCCCTGTCTGGCGCGGCGCCAGCCTCGTGTTCGCGCTGCTACTGCTGCGCAGCGGCTTGGAAATCGCTTACCCCCTCGTCGTCGCGGCCTGCGTTGACAAGGTGGCTGGCGTACAAGCCGGCGTGTCCGCGCTGCCGGGCGGCTACACACTCCTGCTGGCACTCTTCGCCGGGATCGTGATCGTGCGCGCCGCAGCGTTCTACGTATCGGGCGTGATCTCCGCGCGGGTCGGCATGGACGTCGAGAACGGCCTCCGGGCTGAGCTCTTCCAGCGCCTCATGCGACTGCGCTTCACGTACCACGACAAGAACCGCAGCGGGGCGACCATCGTGCGCGCGCTCCGCGACATGGAGAAGACGCGTCACTTCTACCGCGAAGTCTGGTTCGGCTACGTCGAGCTCACGTTGCTGCTGATCGCCGTGACCATCGCCTCCTTTGCGGCTCACTGGAGCTACGGCCTGCTCGTGCTCGGCGTGTTCGGCACCGGCATGGTCGGTTCGCTCGGCATCGGCCGCGGCGTGTCGCGCCGCGATCGCGGCGTGAGCGAGGCCTACGATGAGGTCACAACCGCCTTGCAAGAGAACGTCGCCGGGGCCCGCGTCGTGCGCGCTTTCGGACGTGAAGCGCAGGAGATGCAGCGGTTTGGCAAGCGCATGGACTCCCTCCGCGGTTCCTGGATGGATCTCGAGCGCTACTGGACCGGGGCCCTCGTGCCGCTACACCACATGTTCGGCATCGCCGTCCCCGTCGTGCTCGCGATCGGCGCGTGGCGGATCGCTTCGGGCGCCGGCACGCTGGGTGAGGTGACGGCCGTGCTGCTGTACTGCCGGACCATTGGTCATCGCATGCGCCCCTTGACCCGCTTGGTGCTGGTCGGCCAGCAGGCCACGGCCAGCGCCAGCCGCGTGTTCGAAGTGCTCGACGAGACCAACACGCTCGACGCGCCCGCGCAGCCGCGCTCGCTGCCCGCGCAGGGTGGCGCGCTGTCGATTCGCGGTGTGCGCTTCGCGTACGCCGGCTGCGACGAGGTCTTGGCGGACGTGTCCCTCGAAGTGCCTGCCGGCACGTCGCTGGGTCTCATCGGCCCCACCGGCTCGGGCAAGAGCACGCTCGTGCAGTTGCTGCCGCGCTACTACGACCCGGATGCCGGGCAGATCTTGCTCGACGGCATCGACGTGCGCGACCTCGATCCCCACGCCCTGCGTGAGGCGATCGGACTCGTGTTCCAGGAGGCCTTCCTGTTCTCGGGCACCGTCGAGGAGAACGTCGCCTACGGGCGGCCGGGTATCTCCCGCGCCGAAGTCCTGCACTGCCTCGAGCTCGCGGCGGCCGCCGACTTCGTCAGTGAATTGCCCAAAGGCCTGGACACGGTTGTCGGCGAGCGCGGCGTCAGCCTCTCCGGTGGCCAGCGACAGCGCCTGACCATCGCCCGCGCCCTGGCCCTCGATCCGCGGGTGCTGATCTTCGACGACGCCACCGCGAGCGTGGACGCCGTCACCGAGAAGCGCCTCTTCGACGGGATCCGTGCCGCCGCTCGCGGACGGACGACGCTCGTCATCAGCCAACGCGTCACGTCGGTGCGCTGGTGCGACCGCATCGCCGTGCTCGAGGCAGGCCGGGTCGCGGCCCTCGGAACCCACGCCGAGCTGCTCAAGAGCAGCCCGCTGTACCGCGAGATTCACAGCCACCAGCGCCTCACCGGAGTGATGCCATGAGCGCCGACGAAATCGAACTGGAGGAAGAATTCGCCCGCGCGGCGCTCAGCCGCTCCACGTGGGGACGCCTCATCCGGTACTTCGGGCCGTACGTCCGCCCCATGACCATCGCCCTCAGCTTTGAGGTCATGTGGGTCGTGAGCATGCTGTTCGAGCCACACCTGATCAAGCTGGCCCTCAACGGCCCGCTGCGCGCCGGCGATGTCGGCGGCACAGCCGTCCTCGTGGGCTGGTTGCTCTTGAATCTGCTCGCCCGGGCGGCGCTCACGCGCTGGGAGCTGCGGATCACGACCGCCGTCGGCGTGCGGGTCCAGGACGCCATTCGGCGCGACGTGTTCGATCATGTGCAGCGACTAAGCATGCGCTACTTCGACCGCACCAAGCAGGGACGCATCATCGCTCGGGCCGACCGGGACGTGGACACACTCGAACACCTCATCTTCTGGGGTCCGGTGATGTGCACGATGATGCTGTTCTCGCTGGCGCTAGGAACCGTCTGGTTGTTCGCCGTCCATGCGACGCTCGCACTATGGGTCGTGGCCGCGCTGCCGCTCGTGTGGATCACCACGCGGGTGTTCCACCGACTGGGCTTCCCCGCCTACCGGCGCGTACGCGAAGCCAGCACGAACATCTCGGCGCATGTCGCGGAGAGCATCACGGGCGTGCGAGTGGTCCAAGCGTTCAACGCGGAGGCCCGGGCGGACGCGGAGCTGGCCGCGCGTGGCGGCGCGTACCGCTCCGCGGTGATGCGCGGCGCGAAGATCGCGTCGGCGTACATCCCGAGCCTGACCGTGAGTTTCCACGGTGTCACCCTGGCGCTGCTGTTCTTCGGCGCGCACGCCGTGCTCGAGGGCAGCCTGCAGGTGGGCGATCTCGTGCAGTTCGTGTTGCTCCTAGGCTTCGTGCTGGGCCCCATCGAGGCACTGGGCGGGCTCTACAACGAGTGCCTCGTCGCCGGCGCCGCTGCCGAGCGCATCTTTCTGCTCCTCGACACCGAGCCCGAAGTGCAAGACCTCGCCGACGCCGTCGACCCCGGTCGCCTGCGCGGCGAGATCGAGTTCGACGACGTGTCGTTCTCGTACGATCCGCGTGGAAGGGACGGACGCCAGCTCGAGCACGTCAGCTTCCGGGTGGAACCAGGCGAGACGGTCGCGCTCGTGGGCCACACGGGGGCTGGCAAAACGTCCGTGATCAACCTGCTCTCACGCTTCTACGAAGCGCAGGAAGGCGTCGTGCGCCTGGACGGCATCGACGTACGTCGCATCCGACTGGATGTGTTGCATCAGCAGACCGGCATCGTGCTGCAGTCGAACTTCTTGTTCGCCGGGTCGGTACTCGAGAACCTGCGCTTCGTGCATCCCGGCCTCACGGACCAGGAAGCGGAGGAAGGCTTCGACGCACTCGGGTGTGGGAGTGTCCTCGCGCAGCTCGCCGATGGCATCCAGACCGAGGTCGGCGAGCGCGGGGCGAATCTGAGCGAGGGCGAGCGTCAAATCGTCTGCTTCGTGCGGGCCCTACTGTCCGAGCCCACACTGCTGATTCTCGACGAGGCGACCAGTGCCGTGGATACGCGCACGGAGGCGCTCATCCTCGGGGCCCTGCAGCGGCTCAGTGCTCGCCAGACGACGGTGGTCATCGCCCACCGACTGTCGACCATCAAGCACGCCGATCGCATCCTCGTGATGGAACGTGGGCGCATCGTCGAACAGGGCGACCACGAGTCGCTGCTGGCCGACGACGGGGTCTACGCGGCCCTCTACGCCGAGTACGGCGTATCCAGGTAGGCGCTCACCGCTCCTGCCGAGCACGTACGGCTTCGTGGATGCGGGGCGGAGCCGCGCTTGCTAGGAACGTGGCCGAACGACGCG
>JAQBWE010000279.1 GCA_027625315.1 Planctomycetota bacterium | reverse complement strand
GGTCCCCCGCCGACGCGAGCACCTGGAACGTCTCCAGCGCCGCAGCCCCGAGGCCCTCCCGACGCTCCACGGTGCCGAGGAGGCGCCGCGCAGTCGTGCGGCGGGGTGCAGTGATGGCCGGATCGTCGGCCCGCGCGCGCAGCGCAGCCATGAGCGGATCAGCGCTGCCGTGGGCACGCACGCTGGCGCGGTGCAACCCCTCGGCAACCGCGGGCTCGCCGTCCGCGTCGAGCGCGCGCTCAACCTCCGCCGCCACGGACTCCGCCAGCGGCGGCTCCGCGCGCGCCACGGCCAACGGCCCGAGCAGCCAGGCCAGCAGGAGCAGGACCGACGCTCGCTTCAACGGACACCCCCGGGGCGCCGGCGCCAGGCGAGCTCGGCGAGCAGCGCCAGGAGGGCCGCGAGGAAGAACCATGCGGCGATGGGCACGACGTCGACAGGCGTCGCGCCGCCACCGGGCCGGGGCACGAATGGCGTGCCGAGAAGTTGCTGCGTCCCACCCGTCGCCTGCGCGAGTTGGGCGAGGGGCAGACCCCGCCGCGGATCGACCTGTTGCTCGGGCACGCGGTCGTCAGCAATCGCCACGTAGACGGGCATGGCATCCGACGTCGTATACAGCTCGACGAAGGCTGCCGCGGCCGCGCGCGCCTCGTAGCGATCCGGCGAACGACGACGCACGGCGGCCCAGATGAGCGGACCGTCGACGGCGTCTCGCGTTGCGATCCGCGGCGGCACGTCCGTTTCGGCCACCGCGCGAATGGCAATGGCGACGCCACGCTCATCGCGCCGAGCCTCCGCCACGTAGGGCACGCGGGTCTCCGCCGCGCTGCGCGCGAACAGGCGCGCAAGCCAGACGCCGTAGTCCGACCAGTCTCGCCACGCAGACGTCGCGGGTCCCGCCGGCTCCGTCATCAAGGCCGAGGCTCGTCCCAAGCCGTGGCGCCACGTCGCGGCCACGGGATGCCCACTGCCCTCGACTTCGAGTAGTACCTCAGCGCCCGCCCGCGCTTCCGCCTCGACATACCCAGCGATCGTCGGCACGTCGGTGCGCGGTACGTCCGCCCACCAACCGGGAGCGCCGCTTGTACGCAGCGCGAAGGCCCCTTGGCGCCAAGAGGGCAGCTGGGCTCCGGCCGGCTGCTTGAGGATGACCTCGGGCAGGTTGAAGCGATTGGGCACGGCATAGAACCGCCCCTTGCCCCAGTTCGCAAGGTTCACAAGGAACTCGCTGTGCGTACCTGGGCCGATGAGGACCGTCGATACGGTGATACCCTTATCCGCCATGCGTCGTAGCAGCGGCTCGAACGCACCCTGCTCCACGCCGCCGTCGGTCAACACGAGCACGTGCTTGTACCGCGTGCGTACGTTCTGCAAGCCGTAGAACGCCTCTTCGATCGCGGGCATGATGACCGTGCCGCCGCCCGCGTTCAGGCGGTTGAGTGCGCGCTGGATCTCGATGGCGTTGGACGCGGGCTGGATCGGCGCGGCCCAACGCTTGGCGCCGTAGAACTCGACGATACCGACCTTGTCGTGCGGCAGCAGACGCCGAATGGCGAGCCGGGCGACCTCTTTGGCGAGTTGCACGCGATTGCCGCCCATCGAGCCGCTCGTGTCGATGATGACGACGAGCGACGTGCTCGGATCGCGCTTCTCCTCTTTCTGAACGAACGCAACCGGCAGCGCGTCGGCCAACGGCCCGCCATGCCAGCCGCCGGCTCCGAAGGCACCCCGACCACCGCACATCACGACCCCGGTGCGTCCAGACGCCACCGCGTCCACCAGCTCGCGCTGCACGGGGTGGGATACGGCCTCCGCGGTCACGTCGTCGAGCACGACGAGATCGGCGCCGGCGATCGCGGCGCTGTCCAGCGGACGCGACGAGTCGTCGAAGACAAAGCCCGGCCCGAGCAATTCGGCGAGCCGCGGACCGCCCTCTTCCATCCGTGCGCCCACGTACTGCACACGCAACGGAGACTGCACGGCGACGTCGAGCGCGCGCTCGTTGCGACCGTCCGCCACGAAGCTCGCGCCGGAGGCACTCACGCGCACAGCCAACGCGTGCACGCCGGACTCCGCCGGCTCGTAGCGCACGTCCACGCGCGCACGGCCGTCGAGCGCGACGCCCGGCACGCGGGCGAGCTCGACCCCCGCGAGCGTATGCAGTGTGACGTCAACCATCGCGGACTCGCCCGCCAGCAGAACGCTCAAGGTCGCCGTGTGGCCGACCCGGAGCACGCCCGGGGGCGTGACCTCGAGCACGGTGGGCGGCCCGCTCCTCGCGCGCAAGGCCACGACGTGCACGGGCAGACCGCGCGCGGTCAACGTCTGCGCCGCCGCGCCCCAGCGCCGATCCGTCGCGTGGCCATCAGAGAACAGCGTGATCGCGCCGCGCGCGCCGCGCGGTATGGCCTGCGCCGCGACCTCAAGAGCCTGACCGAGCGGGGAGTCACTGCCGTCGCCGTGGACCGCGATCACACGCTCGAACGCGTCCGCGAGCTCCGGCTCGGGCGACTGCGGGCCGACGTGTACGAGCACGCCGGGGCGTCCCGCGCGGCCCAGGGAGGCCGCACGGGCGCGCGCCTCGGCCGCGTCGCCTGAATCGGTGGAGCCGTGCGCGTCCAGGACAACCACCTGCCACTCAGCGTCCGAGTCCTGGCGAAGAACCGGCTCGGCCGCGGCGCAGGCGAGGCACGCAAACAGCATCGCGCGCAGCGCGCCGTGCAGCGGGTCGTGCAGTCGGCGAGGGACAAACCACGCCAGCGGCCCGGCCAGGGCGAGCAGCAGCCACCAGGGGGCAAGGAAGGCGAGCGCACCGATCACGGGATCCTCCCGCGACGCACGAGCACCCACTCAAATGCGAGCAGCAAGAACGCAATCCACGCGAGCATGCGCGTGATCGGCACGGCCCCCGCCGCGCTCAGCACGGCAACACCTCGCGGCGGCGGCTCAGACGCCTCGCCCGCGGACGCCACGGCCAACGGCGTACCGTCCGGTGCGACGTACAGTCCGCCGACCGTGGGCGTAAACGCCACGCCGAGCGGGTCCTCCCACGGACCGTCGTCGCGGCGGTGGGCTTCGTACACGCCCGGAACCGGCGCGCCGGCCGCAGCGAACGGCACAAGCGGCGCCACGCCCGCGAGGCGTCGCAGTGCGCCGGCCATCAATAGCGCGAACGCTCGCGAGTCCCGAAAGCCCAGGGACGGCTCGAGTAACGCGGGATCGATCTGCAGCCTCGCGAGCGAGGCCTCGCGCACACCGAAGGTGATCGGACGACCGAGTCGCGCGGCGAGCGCCGCGCCGTCCACCTCCGCGAGGGCGAGATCGTGCGCGAGCGAGATGAGAACGTCTTCGCGATCAGCCCCGGGGCCCTCGAAGACAAACGTGTCCTGAGCGTCGGCTTGGAACACCACGGCTGGCCGCGGCGGTGCACCCGCGGGCGCAGCGCCCACGTACACCTGCGCGTCGGCGTCGGCGGCCACGAGGCCGGGATCCGCCGCCAGTAGCGGTTGCAACAGCGCGGCAAGCTCCGGCGCAACGCGCACGCCCACGGCGAGACGGCGCGGCAGCACGAGGGCGGTCGTGGTGTCGCCGCGGACGACCTCCAGCGTCTCGCCACGGGCCGGCAGGTCGCGCCAGAAGCCCTGCGCATCGGGCGCGGGCAGCTCCGTGCCCGCGAGGCGGGCCGACGGTGCGACGGA
>JAQBWE010000278.1 GCA_027625315.1 Planctomycetota bacterium | reverse complement strand
CCTCGACGCAGCGCAGCTCTGCTTCCCCCGTGCGTCCGGCGCCCGCAGCGCCCGCCGAGGCCAGCGCCTCGATCTCCGCGTGCCGCCCCGCCGGCGTCACCACCACGACCACGCCCACCGCATCGAGGCTGGCGAGCATCTCCAGCGACCACGCCAGCAGCGGTCGCCCGCCGAGGTCGGCCCACAGCTTGTCGACCCCGCCCATGCGCTGCGAGGTCCCCGCCGCCACCAGGATCGCTGCCGTCTCGCCTGCCATGGCGGCAGCCTATCAGCCGCCAGCCCCGCTCATGCGCGATGATGGGCGAACCAGACCCCGGGAGGAGCCCTCGATGCTGATCACCACCGCCGACGCCATCCCGGGCCGCGAGGTCGCCCAGACCTTTGGCCTCGTCACCGCCAACGCCGTGCGCGCCCGCCACGTCGGCCGCGACATCCTCGCCGGCCTCAAGAACATCGTCGGCGGCGACATCGGCGCCTACCGCCAGCTGCTGACCGAGTCGCGCCGCGAGGCGCTCCAGAAGCTCGAGGCCGAGGCCACTGCCCAGGGCGCCGACGCCATCGTCGCGCTGCGCCTCACCACCGCCTCGATCATGGGCGGCGCCGCCGAGGTGCTCGCGTACGGCACGGCCGTCAAGCTCGCGTAGCAAGAAACGTGAGCGGCCAGAGGGGGCGTTAGCTTGGAGGAATCGAACGACGCACCCTTGGAGCAACCTTGGACCGATCTGAAACTAGCGCTCGGCGAGATGCTAATAGCGTTCGGTCAACTTGACGGAGACCTACAGGCGATGGTCTGGATCGCGCTTGGCGTGGAGGCTGATCAGGGTTCGCTTGTCACGACGAAGCTCTCCTACCAGAATCTAGTCCGCGTGTGCGCGGAGCTGTTTGCGTTGGAGGCCCATGAAGGCTTCGCTGAGCTACGGCCTCGGTTGGAGCGCGTTGGCCAGGAGCGCGACCGCTTCACACATGCCATGTGGGAGCCTGCGCTCGCTGACGAGATCCCTGCCGGCTCTGGTCCTGGGGCACTGCGCCTTCGATGGACGCGGTCTGGGCACCTTGAGACCCTCTCCAACACTCTGAACGAGATCCGGGAACTTACTCGGGACATGCGGGAACTCTCTATGGATCTTGAGCAGTTGCCATAGCTACTCGCACCTCGCAGCAGGCTCGTTCCACCGCCTGAGCTTGTCCCCCCCGCCTCCCCCCCACTACCCTCGATACGCCCACCCTGGGCAGCGCAAACCCGGCGAGCACGACACGAGGCCACCTCGATGACCACCACCTACGAGTCCCTCCTCGACCGCGTCCAGCGTCCCGCCCGCTACACCGGCGGTGAGCTGCACTCCATCACCAAGGACTGGGACGCCCCGGCCGCCGACGGCACCCCCGCTCCCGAGGTGCGCGTCGCGCTCGCCTACCCCGACCTCTACGACCTGGGCATGTCCAACCTCGGGATCGGCATCCTCTACGACATCGTCAACCAGCGCCCCGACGCCCTCGCTGAGCGTGTGTTCTCGCCGTGGACGGACCTCGAGGAGCTGCTGCGCGAGCACCACGAGCCGCTGCGCTCCCTCGAGACCCACCACCCGATCCACGAGTTCGACCTGCTTGGCATCTCCCTCTCCTACGAGGTTTGCTTCACCAACGTCCTCAACCTGCTCGACCTCGCGGGTATCCCGATCCACAGCGCGGACCGCGCACCCGGCGACACCATCGTCATCGGCGGCGGCTCCGCCGCGCTCGAGCCGGAGCCGATGGCGCCCTTCTTCGACGCCTTCGCCCTCGGCGAGGGCGAAGAGCTGCTCGACGAGATCGTCGATTTCGTGCGCGACTGGAAACGCGCCGAGGCCGCGGCGGGCGCGCCGCGCCCGCGCATCGAGCTGCACCGCGCGCTCGCGCAGCTGCCCGGCGTCTACGTGCCCTCGCTCTACGAGGCGACCTACAAGCCGGACGGCACCCTGGAGGGCACCCGCCCCATCGACCCCGCCGCGCCTGAGCAGATCACGCGCCGCGTCATGCAGGTGCTGGGCCCGCCGCTCACCAAGCCGATCGTCCCCTTCATGGAGGTCGTCCACGACCGCGCCGTGATCGAGATCCAGCGCGGCTGCACCCAGGGCTGCCGCTTCTGCCAGGCCGGCATGATCTACCGGCCCACGCGCGAACGCTCCGTCGAGGAGATCGTCGCCGCGGCCGGGGAGCTGCTCGACAACACCGGCTACACCGAGCTCTCGCTGATGTCGCTCTCCACCACCGACCACCGCGACATCGTGCCCATGGTCCACGCCCTCATGGACGCCTACGGCGACCGCGGCCTCCGCATCGGCCTGCCCTCGACGCGCGTCGACTCCTTCTCGGTCGAGGTCGCAGACGCCGTCGCGCGCGGCAAGAAGCACACGCTCACGCTCGCGCCGGAGGCCGGCTCGCAGCGCCTCCGCAACACCATCAACAAGCTCGTCACCGAGGAAGACCTGATCAACGCCGCCGAGCACGCCTTCAGCAACGGCTGGACCAGCATCAAGCTGTACTTCATGGTCGGCCAGCCCACCGAGACCGACCATGACGTCGAGGAGATCGTGCGCATCGCGCGCGAGGTCAAGGCCATCGGCAAGCGCCACCAGGGCGGTCGCGCCCGCGTCCGCGTATCCACCTCCAACTTCATCCCGAAGGCGCACACCCCCTACCAGTGGATCGCGCAGTGCGACGCCGCCACGCTGCGCCGCCGCCACCGCATCCTGCGCGCCGGCTGCAAGGCCGCCGGCGTCGACTTCAGCTGGGAAGACCCGGAGAAGTCACTGCTGGAGGCCGTCCTCTCGCGCGGCGACCGCCGCATCGCGGCCGTGATCGAGAGCGCGTGGCGCCTCGGCGCGAAGTTTGACGCGTGGTCGGAGCACCACGACTGGTCGATCTGGCAGCAGGCCTTCGACGAGCACGGCATCGACCCCGCCGACTACGCGCACCGCAACCGCGACCTCTGGGAGCCGTTGCCGTGGGACCACATCGACTCCGCGACGACCAGCTCGTTCCTGCGCGGCGAGTGGATGCGCACGCTCAACGAGGAGATCACGCTCGACTGCAAGAATGACCCCTGCAACGTCTGCGGCCAGCAGGACATCAACGGCGAGTGCAAGCACAAGATCGCCGATCTCGTCGACATGCACCGCACGGGCGATACGACGAAGCACGACCGCACCATCGCCGTCGCCGAGCGCGTCGGCGCCCCCATCACGCTGGTCTAGCGGGCGGGCGTGGTGGTTCAGTTCGAATCAGTAGCCGTAGGGCCGTCCGTTCGTGTACGGGCGGAAGTCTTCCCACGAGATGGCTTTGCGTTCGCCGGTGGAGTGCGGTCGTCACACCAAGCCAGTCGCGTCTTGGTCAGCTAGCCGAGCGCGGACCAGCGGTTATCGATGTCCTGGCCGAATGATTCGTACTTGCGCAGTGGTGTGACGGAGTTGAACACCAAGTAGTTGGCCATCGGCAGGCCCGCCATCGCGATTCGGTCAAGCATGTCGTGGTCGGGGGCTTCGAGGATAGCGATCACGCGTCGTTGTCCGGAGATATCGTCAAGAGTTGTGGATCGGTGCGTCCCGCTGATCACGCGGCGGCTTCCTGATCCTGCGGGTTGTCGCGCTGGATGAGCACCCCTTTCTCGAACGTGACGCCGGCCCGGACGAGGGCGACGAGGTGCGGGCTGTTCACCGCACGCCAGCGC
>JAQBWE010000017.1 GCA_027625315.1 Planctomycetota bacterium | reverse complement strand
GCGCTCACCGACCATGGCAACCTCTGCGGGGCCATCGATTTCTACAAGGCGGCCCGCAAGGCCGGGGTCAAGCCGCTGGTGGGGATCGAGGCCTACTTGGCCCCGCGCTCGCGCCACGATCGGGAGCGCAACCCGGTCGCCGCCCACCACATCATCCTGCTTGCCCAGAACGAGCAGGGCTGGCGCAACCTCATCAAGCTCTCCTCCCGCTCGTTTACGGAGGGCTTCTACTACGTCCCGCGGATGGACAAAGAGCTCCTGAGCGCCCACGCCGAGGGCCTCATCTGCCAGTCGGCTTGTCTCTCAGGAGAGCCGTCCTACTACGCCAAGCACGACGACAACGCGCGCGCGCTCCAGGCCGTGATGGAGATGCGCGACATCTTTGGGGACCGCTACTACCTGGAGATCCAGCGCAACGGCACGGATGGGCAGGAGAAGGTCAACCAGGCCCTGCTGGCCATCGGTCGCGAGCAGAAGATCACAGTCGTCGCGTCACAAGACATCCACTTCGTCGATCCCTCCCACAAGGAGGCGCACGAGGTCAAGACCTGCATCGGGATGGGCCGCACGCTCAGCGACAACAAGCTCAAGCACGCCGGCACCCTCTGCTTCCGCGACACGGACTGGATGTACGAGACGTTTAAGGACGTCGAGTTCACCTGCCACAACACCGTGGAACTCGCGGAGCGCTGCCATCTCGAGATCGAGCTAGGCAAACACCATCTCCCGCACTACGAGGCGCCCAACGGGGAGGATCCCAGCAGCTACTTCCGATCCCTGTGCATCGCAGGCGCCCATCGACGCTATGGATCGCCCTTGCCGAGCGTCGTCCAGGAGCGGCTGACGTACGAGCAAGCTGTCATCGAGCAAATGGGCTTCGTGTCCTACTTCCTCGTCACCTGGGACTTTGTCCGTTTCGCCCGTCAGGAGGGCATCCCCGTCGGTCCCGGGCGCGGCAGCGCCGCTGGGTCGATCGTCTCGTACTGCCTGGGCATCACGAACGTGGACCCGCTCAAGTACGGGCTGATCTTTGAGCGCTTCCTAAATCCTGCCCGCATCTCGATGCCCGACATCGACATCGACTTCTGCAAGGACGGCCGCGAACGAGTCATCCGCTACGTCCAGGAGAAGTACGGGGGTCCGGACTGCGTCTCGCAGATCATCACGTTCGGCCGCCTAGCGGCCCGCGCGGTGATCCGGGACGTCGGTCGCGTGCTCGAGGTCCCGCTGCGTGACGTCGATCTGCTCGCGAAGCAGATCCCGAACGGGCCAGGCGCGACACTCGCCGGTGCGCTGGAGAGTGACCCGGATCTGCGCCGCACGATCGAGCAGAACCCCGAGTACCGCCGTCTCGTCGACACCGCCCTGCGGCTCGAGGGCATGAACCGCAACGCCGGCAAGCACGCGGCCGGCGTGGTTGTGGCGAACGGGCGCCTCGAGAACCATGTTCCGCTCATCAAAGTGGGCGACGACATCACGACGCAGTTCTCGATGGACGTGCTTGAGGAGATCGGTCTCCTCAAGATGGACTTCCTCGGTCTGCGCACGCTGACCATCCTCGCGACCGCCCTTGAGAACATCCGGCGGTCCGGCGTGGAGCCCCCGGATCTCGACGACTTGCCACTGGATGACGCTGAGACCTTCACCATGCTCTCCGACGGCGAGGCGCTGGGCGTGTTCCAGGTTGAAGGGGCCGGTATGCGCGAGCTGCTGCGCAAGCTGCGGCCCACGGACTTCGATGAGCTGGGCACGATCGTGGCGCTCTACCGCCCCGGTCCCATGGGCTCAGGCATGGTCGATACCTACATCGAGCGCAAGAACGGCCGCGAAGAAGTGACGTTCCCCCATCCCAGCTTGGAGCCCATCCTGGCTGAGACCCGAGGCGTGGTCGTTTACCAGGAGCAGGTGATGCGCATCACCAACGTCCTGGCTGGCTTCGAGATGTCCGAAGCCGACAACCTGCGCAAGGCGATGGGCAAGAAGAAGCCCGAACTCCTAGCCAAGTTCCGCGAGAAGTTTATCGAAGGCTGCGGCAAGAATGGCATGGAGGCGCCGGACGCCACGCTGATCTGGAACCAGCTCGAGCACTTCGCGGGCTACGGCTTCAACAAGAGCCACACCGTGGCCTACGGCCTCATCACGTACCAGACGGCCTTCCTCAAGCGCCACTTCCCGCGCGAGTTCATGGCGGCCCTGCTGACGTGCGAGATGGCCGACATGGACAAGATCACGGAGTATGTCGAAGAGGCCCGTCGCATGGGCATCGACGTGCTCCCACCTGACATTTCGCGCTCCGACTGGCAGTTTGGCGTCGAGGGCGAGAACGTCCGCTACGGCCTCGCCGCCATCAAGGGCGTCGGGCGCTCGGCCGCCGAAGCCATCGTGGCTTCACGCTTGGGGGACGAGGGGGAGCGCGGCTACAGCAGCATCTTCGACCTCTGCGAACGCGCCGAGCTCGGCAACGTCAACCGCGCCACCTTGGAGGCGCTGGTGAAGGCCGGCGCGCTCGACAGCACTGGCGCGCGCCGCGCGCAGATTGCCGCCGTGCTCGAGCGCGCACTGGCTCTCGGACAATCGGCCGCGAAGGACCGCAGCGCAGGGCAGCTGGGCCTCTTCGGCGACATCGTCGCCGACACCGCGGCCCCGGACTATCCGGACGAGCGCGAGTGGCCGGAGCGCGACCTGCTGGCCTGGGAGCGCGAGCACATCGGCTACTACGCCACGAACCACCCGCTTGCCAAGCACGAGCGCCGGCTCCGGTTGCTCGCCTCGGCCCGCACCGCGGACTTGGGTGAGATCCCCGACCGCACGAAGGTGACGCTGGGCGGCATGATCCGCGGCCTACGCACCATGATCGTGCGTCGCGGTCAGTACGAGGGGCGCCGCATGGGCGTCTTTGAGCTCGAGGACTTCTCGGGCACGGTCGAGTGCGTGGTCTTCGCGCGCACCTACGCCGAAATCGCTCCGCTGCTCGAGCCCGACCGCATCGTGCTCGTGGACGGCAGCGTGGACCGCAGCCGCGAGAGCCCCAACGTCCGCGTGGACCGGGTCGTGCCCATCGAAGAGGCGCGCCGGATCATGGCGCAGGGCGTGCTCGTACGGCTCGGGGCCATCCAGGGCGACGTGCTAGAGCGCCTCAAGCAAGCCGTCACGGCCGCTCGCGGTGACTTGCCGCTCGTACTCGAGTTTGAGCCGGAGCCGAGCACGCTCGCACGGGTGAAGGCCGGCCCCGCCTGGCGCGTCGCCGCATCGGACGAACTGCTGGCCGCCCTCGGCGCCGTGCCCGGCGTCCGGGCGGCGGAGTTCCTCGCGCGCACGCCATAGCACAAGCGCAGCGCTAGGTAGCACAAGCGCAGCGCTAGGTAGCACAAGCGCAGCGCCTGCTTACGCCAAAGGATGCCCGCGCGGCGCGGGCTCTGAGCGACCGCTACTCTTCGCGGGAGATGACGCGCAGGCCGGCAGGACCGCCCTCAGCACCCACGCCGCCCGCGACGCGCCAGCCCTCGCCGTGGAACGTGATGATGTCGTCCTCAGCACGGAACTCGTCGCCGAGCCGCTGGTACTCCATGTTCCAGTAGCGGTTCTCGGAGACCTCTTGGTACTCGACCGACGGCTTGGCGATCTCGCCGCCGCTCTCCTTGGCAGCAGCCTTCAGCCGCTTGAGGATGCCCTGGTTGTGGTCCCAGTAGGCCGAGTCCACGACGACGCTGCCGGCGCCGAGCACGACGGTGTCGCCGCTGCTCTTGTCGCCGTACTGCTCGACCTTGTAGGTGGCGGTCGGATCGACCAAGCCGAAGATCTGCACAGTGATGTTGTCGTACAGCGGATCCACGGCGCCGAAGATGGCGACGGTCTCATGACTGGTCCCCGCCGGCAGACGGCCAGCGGTCGTACCGATGAGGACGATGTTCTTGCTCTTCTCCGCGCGCCGAATCTCTTCGAGGGCGTCCGCGTAGCCACCGGCCACGTAGGTCTTCTTCGTGTCGGTGAGCGCCTTGACGAGCGGGTGCCACGAGCGCGTGTGCTTCGTCTCGTTGGCCACCTTGATCGTCATGTAGTGGTACGTCGCGGCCGAGCCGGCATTGCGGACGGTGACCGTGCGCAGCGGGCCGTGGCTGAACGTGAGCATCCAGCGCTCGCGGCTCTCCTTGTCAGCGGCGGTAGCCGGGCTCGCGGCCCAGGCGGCCAGGGCCAAGCCCAGAATCAAAGCGGAACGGCGAAGGACGGTCGTGTGCATGGATCTGCTTCCCAGGTGACGGAACCGGGCGGAAGGATAGCCGCGGGGACCCGCAAAGGGCAAGAAGCCCGCCGCACGGTTCATGCGGCGGGCTCTCGGAACCCCCACCAGCGGCCTCGGCGGGGCAAACGAACCCCTACGAAAGCCGCCCGAAGGCGGCGATCGACCGGCCCCTGGCCTGCTGAGGGCCGGACCGCGGCCCCCTCCAGCGCGGCCCCCTCCAGCGCGGCCGGAGGGCTGGACGCAGGCGCGAGCTGATTGCCGCGCCGAAGCCTGCTCGATCGGGGCCTGCTCGATCGGGGCCTGCTCGATCCTGACCCGCGGGCTGGATCCTGACCCGCCGCGGGCTGAATCCATCACCTAGCCGACTGCCGGACCGCGCCGCAGTCAGGGGCCTGACCGCGGGCGTACGACTGGGGACATACGGCCGGCGTGCGTCCCCCTGAGGGACGGCACGCCAACCGGCGAAAGGACGGGCTGCGCTCCTTAGCGGATGCCGAGCATGCGCTGCAGCTCTTCGTTCGAGCTTGCGTCGCCCAGGAACTCGTCCGGGTGATCCGGGTCGGGCTTGCGCATGTCGAACTCTTCCCACTCCTTGAACCGGACGTCGCCGGTGGAGTAGCCGCAGACGAGGCCGTCGCTGTGGTGTAGCGGGCCGTCATCGTCGTCGCAAAGCAGCATGGTGCCCATCCGCTCCTGGTCGGAGGTGATGAGGAACTCCTTGTCGGCGTTGCGGCGACCCGCGTACGAGGTGAACTCGTGGAAGTCGCCGTCGACGAGCGACTTGTTGTCGATCTCTTCAAAGCGCTTCTGATCGGCGTCTTCGAGCGTGAGATACGGATCGCCCGGGCTGAACAGCATCTCCAGGTTCTCGCGGCGGCGGATGTCGAGCGCGTTGCTCGAGACGACCGACAGCGTGAAGTTCTTGCCGCTGAACTTGGGCCAGCCGCCAGTCACCTTGCCCATGCGCTTGTCGACCATCATCATCACCAAGCCCTTGACGTTGTCCTTGGACTTCGTCTGCTTGGCGCGCTCCTGGATGACAGGCACGAGGGCCACGACCATGCTGGCGAGCATGGCGATGATGCCCATGACCACGAGGATCTCGATGAACGAGAAACCGGCCTGGGCTCGGCGGGAAAGAGAGGGATTCGTCGGGTGGGACCGCATGGGGGAAACTCCTGCAAGGGCGACTCCCGCGAAGGGGCGGCGTCGCGACGAGGCGGCACTATATCAACTCGCGTGCCCGGGGCGAGACCATGGGCGAGTCGGGCGCGGGTTCGCCCCAAGACGGGTGCCTGTAAGGACTTGGCGTACTAGCGCCGCCGCGTGGGCGTGGCCCAGGTGGTCACGAGGCTACCACTCTCCGCAGGGCAGCGGTCACAAGGCAACCGCCAACCGGTAACGACGCGACCAGGTAAGCGCCCCGGCGCCTAGGAATCTGTGGGAGGAGGGAGCCCACACCCGAACTTCGACTCCACAGACGAGCCGACCACGCGGGGCAGTACGAACGCAACTAGGGAGCCCGCTCGACCGCGGTCGGCGGGTTGGATGGGGAGCGGAAGGCCGATGAGGAGGACGACTCGTGGCCGGTCCACTCGAGGACGACGAAGCGGCCTGATCGCCCCCAGCCCAGCTCGCCGCCCATTCGAGATGCACCGGAACTGCGCGCCCGCCGCCCTAAGGCTTGGGGCAGGCAACCCCGGCGGCCTCGACAGCGGCGGTGAGGGCGTCCACGCGATCGGTGGCCTCCCAGGGCAGCCCCGGCCGGCCGAAGTGGCCCAGGCACGCGGTGTCCCGGTACATCGGCCGACAGAGGTCGAGCCCCGTGATGATGCCGTGCGGGGTGAGATCAAAGACGGTCGCAACCGCCTGCTCGAGCACGGCATCGGGCACGGCCTCGCGGCCCCAGCCCTCGCCGCGAATCCGGATCGATACGGGCTGGGCGACTCCGATCGCATAGGCGAGCTGGATCTCGCAGGCATCCGCCAGGCCAGCCGCCACGATGTTCTTGGCCACGTAGCGCGCCATGTAGGCCGCTGAGCGATCGACCTTGCTGGGATCCTTGCCGCTGAACGCGCCACCGCCGTGGCGTGCCCAGCCGCCGTAGGTGTCGACGATGATCTTGCGGCCCGTGAGGCCCGTGTCGCCCTTCGGCCCGCCAATGTGGAACGAGCCCGTCGGGTTCACGTAGAGCCGCGTCGCGTCGTCGAGCAGGGCGGCCGGAAGGCGCGGGAACAGGTGCTTGCGCACGTCGGCTTGGATCGTGGCCTGCGACACATCAGCCGCGTGCTGCGTCGAGACGACCACCGTGTGCAGCCGCTGGGGACGCCCGTCGGCTCCGTATTCGACCGTGACCTGGCTCTTGGCGTCGGGCAGCAAGTAGTCGAGCGTGCCCTCGCGGCGCAGATCCCAGAGGCCCCGGGTCAGGACATGCGAGAGGTGGATCGGCAGCGGCATGAGCACGTCGGTGTCACGACAGGCGTACCCAAACATCAAGCCCTGATCGCCGGCGCCTTGCTCGCGCGGGTCGCCGCGGTCCACACCTTGAGCAATCTCGGCTGACTGGCGGCCGAGCGTGATCATCACAGCCACGTCGTCCGCCGGATATCCCGCGCGCGGATCGCCGTAGCCGATGTGGCGGATCGCCTCGCGCGCCACGGTGGGCACGTCCACGACGGCGTTCGACCGCACCTCGCCCCCCACCAGACATAGTCCGTTGGTGACGTAGGTCTCCACCGCGACCCGCGCCGCGGGGTCGAGCGTGAGATACGCGTCGAGAATGCTGTCGCTGATCGTGTCGGCGAGCTTGTCGGGGTGGCCGCCGGTGACGGCCTCCGAGGTGAAGAGAAAGCCCATGTCGTACTCCTGGGAGGCCGCCCGATGCTAATCAACCGAACCGACACCGGCGGGCCATTTTCGACCGAATGGCAGTGCGCCAACTGCGAGAATAGGTCATCCTCACCTTCTAGCCCTGCCGGGGGCCGCGGAGACCCACCAACCATGTCTCTCCCCACCCAGACTCTGGTGCAGCGTGCCGTCCGGCGCGGCGCTGTCGCCAGCATCCTCTTGTGCGCGCTGGCCTCGTGCGGCGAGCCCTCGTACCACACGCATGAAGGCTTCGTCCTCGTCGACAACCGCGCCGATGTGACGACGAGCGAGTTCATGCTCGCATTTCGGCTCAGCCCCTTTGGGCACCCATTCACGGGCAATCCGCTGGCTTCCGACTTGGCGCCCGGTTCCACAGCGAACCTGGGCACGTGGCAGGAGGAGTACTACGACGCCGAGGCCGACCTCGAGCTCGGAGATCTGGTCGAGTGGTTCGACCTCTTTGTCGGTGATCAGCAAACGACTGTGTTCGAAGCGCAGTAGATTGGACGGCTCGCGCCCCATGCCAATCCCCGCAGCCCCCGATCCTGAGCGCCTAGGCCCCACGCGGTCTGCTGCGGCGGTGGGCGCGGCGGCCGGGCGGGTGCGCTGGCGCCCGCACCGACTCGGCGGGTTGTTCCTGCTCGCCGTGGCGCTGCTGCCGCTCGTGGCCTGCGGTGGCGGGCAGGGCGATCCCCTGCAAGTGGTCGGCACGGTAGCCCTGCGCAACGAGACCGACGTGGGCATGGCGCCGCAGGTCGTCACCCAGTTCTTCCTCACGCCGACCGCGGGCGGTCCGACCACGAATCTCCTCACGCAGGACGTGGACCCCGGCGCTGTGGTGATCCTCGGCCTCTTCCCGGTCGGAACGTATGACGCGGTGGCCGTCCTGGCCTCCGGCGGCAGCGTGGTGTTCCTCGATCGCGAGATCCGCGCCGATCAGCCAACAACCTTCGTGGTACCGGGGAGTTAGCTCAGCACGGCGACCAGCCTGCCTGGCGGCGTGTCCCCGATCGCGCCTGCGGCCGCCCCCCCACGGGGACACCGCGCCGGTGGCGCCGCCGATGGCCTGCTGGAAACCCTTGTACGTAAGCCACTTACGATTTTTGTCCCCATTTGGTCCTGCGCTTGCTCTCTCCCTCCCGCGGCAGTGCGCCGCAGACCGGAGATTGCCATGCAAGCCACCCCCCGACTCGGCCTCGCCTTCCTGGTCCTCGCCGGAGCCCTCGCGCTGAGCGCGTGCGGCGGTGGCGGCTACGAAGAGGTCTACTACGAAGAGACGGTCATCTACATCCCGGCGGGCGACGTCGAGGTGGACAACCAGACCGATCTCTCGGGCAGCTTCGAGGCGCTCTACTTCTTCGCCATGACGCCGGCGGGCACAGGCCTGTGGACAGGCAACCTGCTCCCGTTCGACACGCTGCCCGGCGAGATCGTCTACGTCGGCAGCTTCGAAGAGGACTTCTACGACGCCGAGGCCGAAGCCGACCTGGGCATCATCGACTTCTTCGATGTGTTCGTCGAGGGCGGCTGGACCACGACCTTCGAGATCTTCTGACCTTCCTTCGCGGCGTCGCGAGACTCGGGAACGACTCGATGTGCCGGACACCGCCCCATGGTGGGGCGGTGACGTCGAGCCCGGGCTCGCGGCGCCGCATTCTTGCCCTCCGCCCTAAGGCGCGAAGCAGGGCAGAGGCGGATGCCGGCCTTGACGGGTCGCCCGCGCGTCGGTACGCCAAGCTCCATGGCCCGCAAGGAGGTCCGCATGCGCAACCCGCGCTCGCTCGCGTGGCTCGTCCTCGCCCTCGGCGCCGGCTGCCTACTCCTCTGGCTCCTGCACGAACCGACTTCGGCGCCGACACCGCCTACGGGTGGATCTGGGCTGGAGACGCCTGAGTCGGGCGGCGAGATGCGGACGACGGAGGGCGCTCCCGGCGCCGACGACCCGCCGCAGGACTCGGCCGCCGCTGCGCGCGAGGCCGCTCGGTTGCGCGGCCTTAGGGGCAGCGTGGCCGACAGTCGCGGAGCGTCGCTGCCGGGTGCGCGCGTCCGCGTCCACCTCGTCGAGCCCGCCTCCCTGCGCGGTGCCCCCTACCCGGACGCCCCGGCCCTCGCGGAGGTCGAGACCGATCACGAGGGCCGCTATGCCTTCGACACCGTGCCGACCGGGCGCTGGCTGCGCGTGATCGCGTCGGCTCCGGGCCGGGCGTCAGTCGGCCACCTGATCCCTAGTGCCGGCGCTGAGGTCGATTTCGTGTTGCCGACGGGAGGTGGACTGACGCTGACGCTCGTCGATTCTGAGGATCGGCCCGTGGCGGAAGGCCGCGTGCAGGTTCAGGTCGGCGACACGCAGGCGCTCGCCACCAGTGACGCAAGCGGCGAGGCACGGTTCGAGGCGCTGCCGCCCGGCGTCGCCGCTGTGCGGCTGACCCTCTCCGAGCGCGGCGCAGTCCAAGCCGGCCCGTATCTGATTCGCGCCGGGGAGAGCGTCACGCACCTCGTCGTGGTCCCGCGCGCCGTCGCCATCGAGGGTCGCGTCGAAGCAGCCGACACCGGCGTCCCGATCGCGGGGGCGCGCGTGCGCATCGCGCGGCCCGGCCAGGCCACGCAAACGGAAACGGACGCGGCCGGACTGTTCGGACCCGTGCCCGGGGGCGGCGTCGGCGAGCGCGTACTGCTGGCCGTCGATGCGCCGGGCTATGCCCCCGTGCTCGAGCCCGTGGTCCTGCGCGCGGACGGCGTGCAGAGCGCTCTGGTGCGCTTGAGCCCGGCGGCGAACTGGCAGGGTCGCGTGGTCGACGCGACGGGCCGGGCCGCTGTGGGTGCGACCGTCGGCTACTCCGATGACGGCGTCGCCGCCGCGCGCGACGACCTCACCACGACGAGCGGGCCCGACGGCGTGTTCAGTTTGCCGCCACCCCCACCCCCCGCACCGGGGCGCCGTGTGGTGCTCGTCGCGCGCCTCGGCCCAGCACTCGGCGCGCTTGCACTGCGGCCGGGCCAAGTACGCCCTGAGCCGCTGACGCTGACACTGCTCGCGGGCTCGGTCGTGACAGGCGTCGTGCGCGGTCCTGGCGGCGAGGCCCTACGGGGCGTGACCGTTCGGCTCACGCCCGCGTGGGATCAGGTGCCGCGCGATCACCACCCGGACGAGGCGACGTCGCGACTGCATGCATTCAACGCGAGCTCGAATGAGGGGCTCGCTACGGCTACGGGTGTCGACGGGACCTGGCGAATCCTCGCGGTGCCCGCAGGTCCGTACCGTGTGCACTACACGCACGCGGGCGGTGACCGCGCGCGTCGCGAGGTTCTGGAAGTGAGCGGCACTAGCGCCTCGGCGGGCGTAGAGACGCTCGCGGGCCTCTCCCTCTCGGGCCGGGTGACAGACGCGCGCGGGCTCGGTCTTGCGGGCGTCGAGGTCATCGTGACGTCCGCTGAGAATCCGCGCGAGGACGCGCGCACGGCCACCGATGAGCACGGCGACTTCGCAATCGCCGGGCTGCGTGCGGGCCCCCAGCGCGTGCGGGCCGTGATGCCCGGACGCCCGGTGCGCCTCGAACTGATCGACCTCGAAGGGCCGGGCCCGCACGCCGTCACATTGACCCTGGAGGAGGCGGCGCGCGTGCAGCTGCGTGTCTTCGAGAACAAGGCCCCGTACCGCGGGCTGCTCACGGTCGTGTTCGGCGAGACCGGCACGGGGCGCGCGAGCGCCCGACGCCACAGCGTGCGCGCGGTTCGCGGCGAGGCGGTGATCGCCGACGCGCCCCCCGGCACGTGGACCATCGAGGCGTTCGCGCCCGATGGTCGGCGCGCGCAGGTTCGCGGCGTCGAGATTGATGCGGGCCGCGAGACCCCCGTGACGCTGGACCTTGAGGCTGGCGCGGAGCTTAGCGGCGTGGTCCGCACCGTCGACGGCCAGCCGGTCGCGGGCGCTCGCCTCGATCTCGACCAACCGGCCACGGGGGCGCGCCTGCAAGCCACCGCCGATCTCGCGGGGCGCTATCGGTTCCTGGGTCTGGCGCCGGGAGACTACACGTTGCGCGCCCTTGGTCGGGGCGGAGCGCCGGCCGACGAACAGTTCGTTCTCGGCCCGAGCGAAGTGCGTCAGCTTGATCCAACCCTCGCCGCCGCCGGGACGCTCCGCATCCGCGTGGTCAACGAGCGCGGCCACGCCGTTCCGGAAGCCCTGCTCGCGTTTCAGGCAGCGGGCCGCACGGTGCGCATGGCAGAGCCGCCGCGCACTGATGCCGCGGGGTGGCGCGTACAGGGCGAGCTCCCGCTCGGGCCCGTGGCGCTCCGAGCCACGGCACCAGACGGCGCACGCGGCCAAGCGCAAGCGCACGTGGTCAGTGATCGCGAGCAGGAGATCATCGTGCGCGTCACACGCCAATAGGCACGTCGCGCGCCTCAGACGCCTCGCGGCTCCGGCACGGCCGCGACTTGAAACACGCGCGCCAAGAGCGGGCGCAGGACGACGAGCGTTCGTTCTGTTGCGCCCTTGCTCCGTTCGATCGCGTCGCGCGCGCGCACGCCCAGTTCCGCCGCCTCGTCGGGTTTGGCCAGCCACTCGCGTAGCGTCTGCTCGACGCCAGTGGCGTCTGAGACCACGATGAGGCCGCGCACGGCGAGGAGCATCTCCACCTCACCGCGGAAGTTGTGCACGCTCGGCCCCACCACGACGGGCCGTCCCAGGCTCGCGGGCTCCATCATGTTCTGCCCACCGTGATTCACGAGCGAACCGCCCACAAATACGAGATCCGACTGGGCATAGACGCGCTCGAGCTCTCCGACGGTGTCCCACAGCACGACTTGCCCGGGCCGCGGCTCGTCTCCGGGGCGCAAGCGACTCCGGCGTACGACATCGGCACCTTCGCGGCGCATGTCGGCCTCGACGGTGTCGGCGCGCACGGGATGGCGAGGCGCCACGACGAGGCGGTGCGCGGGTCCGGTCTGCATGATGGAACGATGGATGCGGGCCAGCGCACGCTCTTCCCCCGGATGCGTACTCCCGGCCGTGATGATCGGCAAGTCCTCCGATCGCCCCACCAGGCGCGCAAAGGCGTCATTGCGTTCCGGCCGGTGCTTGATCGGGATGTTGTCGAACTTCATGTTGCCCGTGACGTGCACGCGGGCGGGATCGACGCCAACGGCGAGGAACCGCTCCGCATACTGCGGCATTTGCACGCACGCCACATCGAGGCTACCGAGCACGGCTTTCGAGAACGAGCCCAGGCGCCGGAAGCGCTCCGAAGATCGTTCGCTCATACGCCCGTTGACCAGCGCCACGGGAATGCCGCGCTCACGCGTTGCGAAGAGGAAGTTTGGCCAGAACTCGCTCTCCACGAGAACGACGAGGTCCGGCCGGATGGCGTCCAGAGCGTCGTTCACGACCCAGGAGAAGTCAGGCGGGTAGAACTCGATTCGTCGACCCGGGTAGCGCTTCTCAGCTACGCTGCGCCCTGTGTCGGTCGTGACGGAGATCACCACCTCCACGTGCGGCATCGTGGCTTCGATCTCCTCGACGAGCCGCGCCGCAGCTTTGACCTCGCCGACGGATACGCCATGCACCCAAACGCACGGGCGGTCGCCGGGCCGACGAACGCGCGCCCGGAACCGGCGCATCGCATCCCGCAGGTAGGCGCGCCAGCGCGAGCGCGCCTTCGCGTCGCGCGCCGCGCGCACGACCGCATACACCGGCAGCAGCGCGCCGAGACTGCCGTAGAACGCGTCCATGCTCCACTGCCGGACGCGCAAGGGGATGCCGGTAGGTCGGGCGCGTTCGCTAGCCCGGCGCGCCATGGCACTTCTTGTACTTCTGGCCCGATCCACAGGGGCAGGGGTCGTTGCGGCCCACCTTGGGGTCGTCCCGCACGATGGGCTGCGGCTTGGCTTGCGGCGTCGAGCCGATCGGCACGCCGTCAGTCACGCCGGCCTGCGCATGGCCGCCAACGCCGGTGCTGAGTTCCGGCGGCGCGACCTCGGACGCACCCTCCCAGACGCTGCCCAGCTGCTGCTCAGCCTCCGCGGAGAAGCGGACCTTGAGGAACTGCTCGGTGACCAGCTCGCGGATGCCGTCGAGCATCTCCTGGAACATCCGGTGACCCTCGATCTTGTACATGATCTTCGGGTCCTGCTGGCCGTACCCGCGCAAGCCGATGCCGGTCTTCAGACCGTCCATCGCGTGCAGATGGTCCTTCCAGCGCGTGTCGATCGCGTCGAGCAGGAGAAAGCGCTCGAGCCTCCGCATGTCCTCGGCGCCAACTTCCTGGATGCGGCGCTTCCAGGCGTCCCGGGCGATACCGACCAGTCGTTCGGTCGTGTTGCCCTCATCGCCGAGATCCACGTCCTCGATCTTGCACTCGATGCCGAAGTGACGGCGGAAGCGACGCGCGAGTTCCTCGGGATCGCGTTCGTCCGGCGCGAGCGGCGTGGCGAAGAACTCGCCCACCTGCTTCTCAACGACGCGCTCGATAAACGAGTCGTACACCTCAACGAGGTACTCGTCGTCGTTTAGTAGCAGACGGTCGCGCAGGCCATAGACCTCCTTGCGCTGAACGTCCATGACCTCGTCGTAGTCGAGCAGGTTCTTGCGAATCTCGAAGTTGCGCGACTCGACCTTCTTCTGCGCGCGCGTGATGGCCTTCGTGACCATCGGGTGCGTGATCGCCTCGCCGTCCTTGAGTCCCATGCGTGTGAGGAACTTCGTGACCCACTCCGGTGCGAAAATGCGCATCAGGTCGTCCTCGAGGCTGAGGAAGAACTGGCTGGAGCCCGGGTCACCCTGGCGGCCGGACCGACCGCGGAGCTGGTTGTCCACGCGGCGCGACTCGTGGCGCTCGGTGCCGATGATGTGCAGCCCCCCCGCTGCCGTGACGCCGGCGCCGAGCACGATGTCGGTTCCACGGCCTGCCATGTTCGTGGCGATTGTCACCGTGCCGGCCTGGCCGGCGCGCGCCACGATGGTGGACTCGCGCTCATGGTACTTCGCGTTCAGCACGACGTGCTCGACCCCGCGGCGCTCGAGCATGCCGCTCAGCCGCTCCGACTTCTCAATGCTGGTCGTGCCCACGAGGATCGGTCGGCCACTGGCTTGGACGCGGACGATCTCCTCCACGACGGCCCGGAACTTGTCGGGCTCGTTGGCGTAGATCTCGTCGTCGTACTCCGCGCGGATAAGCGGCCGGTTGGTCGGGATGGCCACGACGTCGAGCTTGTAGATCTGCCAGAACTCGCCAGCCTCGGTCAGCGCCGTCCCCGTCATGCCGGCGATCTTGTCGTACAGCTTGAAGTAGTTCTGGTACGTGATGGTGGCCAGGGTCTGGTTCTCAGGCCGCGGCTTGAGCCGCTCCTTGGCCTCGACGGCCTGGTGCAGGCCGTCCGACCAGCGGCGACCTTCCATCAGGCGGCCCGTGAACTCATCGACGATGATGATCTCACCGTCCTTGACCACGTAGTCCTTGTCGCGCTTGTAGATGCAGTGGGCGCGCAGGCTCTGCTCGAGGAGGTGCATCCAGTCGGTGTTGCCCGCTGCGAAGAAGTCGACGCCCGCGAGCTCCTCGGCCTTCTCGAGGCCGTCATCGCTCAGGACGCACTGGTGCTCCTTCTCCTTGACCTCGAAGTCCACGTCGCGCTTGAGCTGGCGCGCAACCTTGTCGGCCTCTTCGTAGCGGCCGCGGTCGTCATCGGCGGGACCACTGATGATGAGGGGCGTGCGCGCCTCATCGATGAGGATGGAGTCCACTTCGTCGATGACGGCATAGGCGAGTCCGCGTTGGCATTGCAGCCCACGCGTCGCCTTCATGTTGTCGCGCAGGTAGTCGAAGCCAAACTCGGAGTTCGTCCCGTAGGTCACATCGCAGGCGTACAGCGGGATGCGCTCCTCGGAGTGCATGGCCGACTGAATGCAGCCAACGGTCAGGCCGAGCGCTTCGTACACGGGGCCCACCCAGAGGGCGTCGCGGCGCGCCAGGTAGTCGTTCACCGTCACGAGGTGTACGCCCCGGTTGGCCAAGGTGTTGAGATACACGGCCAGGGTCGCCACGAGGGTCTTGCCCTCGCCCGTGACCATCTCGGCGATCCAGCCCTTATGCAGGCACCAGCCGCCGATGATCTGGGTGTCGTAGTGCCGCATACCCAGCGCGCGCTTCGCGGCTTCGCGACAAGCCGCGAACGCCTCAGGCAACAGGCGATCCAGGGACTCGCCGTCCGCCACCCGCTGGCGGAACTCGACGGTTTTCTCGCGCAGCGCGGCGTCGGAGAGGCCGTCGAACTCGGGCTCGAGGGCATTGACCGCCTCGACGATCGCCAGCGACTGCTTGATCACGCGGTCGTTGCGCGAACCGAACACGGCGTTGAGCGCCTTCTGAAGCATCGCGAGGGGGTCTCCGGGGAACGGGGGCAGCCGGCGGTGGACGAACGTGCGAGGGTAGCAGCGCCAGAGGCGGGCGCCAGCCTGCCGCGCATGGCCTGCGGCAGACCCGCCGACCCCAGGGCCTACGGCATCTGCAGGGTGCCGACGATCTCGCGTACGGAGGTCGCGCCGAGCGCCGCGATGCGCTCGGGGAGGCCCTCGAGGATGTCCAGCGCCGCCGTAGGGCGATAGTAGTTGGCGGTACCCACCTGGATGACGCTGGCCCCCGCCACAAGGAAGTCCATCGCGTCGTCCGCGTCCTGGATGCCGCCGATGCCGACGATGGGCACGTCCACGGTCTCGAACAGGAGCCGCACCATCCGCAGGGCGATCGGCTTGATGCACGGCCCCGAGACGCCCCCGTAGCCGCGGCCCAGCACGGGCCGGCGCCGCCGCCAATCGACGAGCATGCCGACCAGCGTGTTGATGGCGCTGATCGCGTCGGCCCCGCCCTCGACCACGGCCTCGCCGATCGGGCGGATGTCCGTGACGTTCGGCGACAGCTTGGCAATGAGCGGCAGGTCCGTCTCGCCGCGCACGCGCTCCAGTACCTGGCGCGCCACCTTCGGCTGCGTCGAGTAATCGAGGCCGCTCGCAACGTTCGGACAACTCATATTGAGCTCGAACGCGGCAATGCCGTCCTCGCGCGCGAACCGCGCAGCCAAGACGCCGAAGTCATCGACGGAGTGGCCCGCGATGTTGATGATCAGCGGCGAGCCCAGGCTGCGGAGCTTGGGCAGGTACGTCTCGATGTACGCCTCGACGCCGGGATTGGGCAGCCCAATGCTGTTGAGAAGTCCGCCGGGCAACTCGGCCAGGCGCGGGGGCGGATTGCCGGCTCGCGCCTCCGTGGTGATCGTCTTGACGACCACGGAGCCCAGCCGCGAGACGTCATAGAAGGGCTGGAACTCGAGTCCCTTGCCATAGGTGCCCGAGGCGGTGGAGACAGGATTGGCGAGTGTGAGCGCGCCAATCTGAACCGAGAGGTCGATGGCCCCAGCGGTCACGAGGCCGCCTTGGCCGCCTGCTTCGCCAGGTAGCGTTCCCGCGCCTCCTTGGCGCCCATCCCGAACAGGGCGTCCCAGAGCACAAGAATGACACCACAGACGATGCCGGCATCGGCCACGTTGAAGTTCGGCCACGGCCAGAGCTTCACGCCGAGAATGTGCACGACGTCGGGATCGCTGATCTCGCCCGAGTAAAACAGCACGAAGTCGCGTACCTGATCCCAGCGGATGCGGTCGTACAGGTTGCCGACGGCCCCAGCGAGGATGAGGGACAGCCCCGCGTGGAGGCTGCGGCTACGGGACGACGTGCCGAGAAACCACACGAAGAGACCAAAGGTCGCGAGCCCGGTCAGGATGAGGATCGTGACCGTCTGCCCGGGCAGCAGGCCCCAGGTGACGCCCGGGTTCCAGACGCCCTGCCACGCGAGCAGGCCCTCGATCACGATCACGGTGCGGGCGCCCATGGCGACGTCAGGCTGCAGCCCGGTCAGCTCCTGCATGTAGCTCTTCGACCACAGGTCGGCGGCGAGTACGCCGACGAAGATCGCCAGGCCAACCAGCTTCATGGTGCGACGCGCCATCCCCAACTCTATTGTGCGACGCGCCATTAGTCGGCCTGCCGGCTTCTCAAGGCCCGCGAGCCGCCTCGGACCGAGGCCGCGCGCGGCGTGCCCGCGATCCGATGAAAACCCTGCTGCATCGCTACCCTACTCCGCTTCCGCTCGCTCCTGATGGCGGACGCAGAGGCGAGCGTAGGGCACCACGTCGAGGCGCCCGGCAGGAATCCAGGGCGCGGTCGTGGCCGGGTCCCAGCGGTCCTTCTCCGCACAGTCTTCGCACATGCCGAAGGCGAGCTCGTGGTTGCCGTCGATCTTGTGGATCGCGTCCTCGATCGACTCGAGCAGCTTCGTCTCGCCTTCGAGCAGGGCGATCGAGATCATCTGCTCGGTGTTGTCCGACGCGTGGTCGGCCAGGTGATCGATGGAGAAGTCCTGCCCTGAGCCCTTCAGGGCCTCGTTGGCGAGATCCTGATTGCTGCGCATGAGGGCCGCTCGGAGGCCCAGGAGGACATCACGGAGCCGTTTCTTGTCGGCCGCGCTGGGTCCACCACGGGGGTAGTTGCGCTTGCCGCCAGAGGATCCTGCGGAACTGTTCTTCTTGCTGGGTGCCATCGGCCTCGTCCCCGCCCGGGCACGGGCGGCGCGGGAGGATACTCGCTACTGCGGGGAGGGTCAAACGGCCCCCCCCCGCCGGGGCGTTCTGTTCACGCCGGGGGAGAGAATCCGCCCCGCGGGGCGCAACCCGACCCACGATGGGGAGATGCCCTCCCGCACGCCCCGCGACCCGGCCGGCGTCCTGCAGGCCTGGCTCGACCATCTGCAGGTCGAGCGCGGTCTGTCGCCACACACCCTGCTCGCCTACCGCGGTGACGTCCGCGCGGTGCTGGCTGCGTGCGGCATCAACGGACAGGGAGACGATGGCGCCCTGACGCAGTTGAGCGCCACGCGCCTGCTGCGTTGGATGCGCGCCGAGCGCCGGGCCGAGCGCGCGCCCGCGTCCATCGCTCGCCGCCTTGCGGCGGTGCGTGGGTTCGCGCGCTTCGCGATTGAGCTAGGCGCCCTCGCAGCGGATCCCACCGCGGGCCTGCCCGCGGGCAAGTCCTGGGATCGCCTCCCGAAGTCGCTCTCGCGTTCGCAGGTCGAGCGCTTGCTAGCGTCGGTCCGAGGGGCGCGCCCGCTGGACGTACGCGATCGCGCCCTGCTCGAGGCGCTGTACGCGACGGGAGCTCGGGTGCAGGAGGCCTGCGACTGGCGCCTCGACGATCTGCGTGCAGAGCAGGCGGTGATCCGTTGCCTCGGCAAGGGCCGCAAGGAGCGCTGGGTTCCGCTGGGCGACACGGCCCTGGATGCGCTCGCCACGTGGATCGACCGCGCCCGCCCCGCGCTCGACGTGCACGGCAGTGAGACGATCTTCCTCTCGCGCTCCGGGCACCCGCTGGATCGTGTGCGCGTGTTTCGCATGCTGCGCGCGCGGGCCGCACGCGCCGGCCTGCCCTCCGCGCCGTCGCCGCACACGTTGCGTCACTCGTTCGCGACGCACCTCCTCGAGGGTGGTGCTGATCTGCGGGCCGTCCAGGAGTTGCTCGGTCACGCCACGGTGAAGACAACGCAGGTGTACACCCACGTCGATCGCGAGCGCCTCAAGAAGGTGCACCGCAGCTTTCACCCGCGCGCGTAGTCGGTACCAGCCTTGGGCTAGCCCCCGGCGGCAAGTCGCTCGCGCAGGAGCCGGGCGAGGCGCTCCCCGATGCCGGGTACGGCGGCGAGGTCCTCGAACGGTGCCGCGCGCAGGGCCGCGACGGAGCCGAACGTCGCGAGCAGACGCTTGCGACGCGCCGGCCCGACGCCCGGGATGCCATCGAGTGCGCCTTCCCCGAACGTCGCCGCGCGCCGCTTGCGCTGGTAGCGACCCGCGAAGCGGTGCGCCTCGTCGCGCGCCTTCACGAGAATGCGCAGCGCGGGGTCGTCTTCCGCCAGCACGAGCGGCTCGGCGCGCTCCAAGAGGATGATCCGCTCCTCACTGCGCACGCCCGCCTGCACGCGCGCCTTCGCGAGCCCCACGAGGGGCACGGCTGGCGCGCCACTGGCCGCAAGCGCGCGAGCCGCAGCCTCGAGTTGCCCGCGCCCGCCGTCGATGAGCAGCAGTTGCGGCGCCGGGCCGAGGGCGAGTCCGGCACGGAAACGCCGGCCAATGACCTCAGCCATGCCCGCGTAGTCATCGCCCCCTGGCGCCTCACGAATGGCGAAGTGACGGTAGGAACCCGGTTCCGTTGTGCCGCCCACGAGGACGCTCATGCCGGCCACCGGATCGGTGCCGCGCAGGTGGCTTAGGTCGAAGCCCTCGATCCGCGCGGGCGCGGCCGCCAACCCGAGCAGGTCCGCTAGGCGCTCCAGCGCTTCCTGGCCAAGGCGCGCACGCGCGGAGTGTTCACCCAGCGCGACCTTGGCGTTCGTGTGCGCCATCGTCAGCAGTTCACGACCCGCGCCGCGCGTGGGCACGCGCACCCGCACGGGTCCACCGCGCGCCCGCGTGAGCACGGCCTCCAGCCCAGCCAAGTCCGGCGGCTCCTCCTCGAGCAGGATCTCGGCCGGGATCACCTTGCCGCGCAGATAAAACTGCGAAAGGAAGGCGTGCAGAAGGTCGCCGCGGTCCAGCGACGTCCGCTGCGGCAGCGCGCGCGTCGCCACCACGTGCCCATCGCGCACGTAGACCACGCCCAGCATCGCGACCCCACCGGCCGCCACAACCGCCACGACATCCCGGTCCTTGCCGTCCGGACTGACCGTCTCCTGGCGTGCGAGTGCCGACTCGAGGGCTTGGTGGCGGTCTCGCAGGATGGCCGCCCGCTCGTACTCGCGCGCAGCACTGGCGGACTCCATGGCCGTGACCAGGCCGTCGAGCACGCCATCGTCGCGCCCGCGCAGCACGGCGAGTGCTCCGCTGAGCAGGGCCCCGTACGCCTCTGGGGTCACCAGCCCGACGCACGGCGCCGCGCAGCGACCGATCTGGTGATAGAGGCACGGCTTGCGACGCTCCGCCAGCTCCCGATCCGTGCACGTGCGCAAGGGATAGATGGTGCGCAAGAACCGCAGCGTGCGCCGCACGCCCTTGGCGCTGGCGAAGGGGCCCAGATACAGCGCACCGTCCCGCTTGACCTTGCGTACGAGGCGCAGGCGCGGGAACTCGTGCTGCCGATCCACACGCACCAGCAGGTAGGACTTGTCGTCCTTCAGCCGCAGGTTGTAGGGCGGTCGGTGCTGCTTGATGAGCGTGTTCTCAAGCAGCAGCGCCTCGGCCGCCGTGCTCGTCGCGATCACGTCGAGATCGGCCGCCCGTCGCATCAGCAGATGAACGAGCGGTCGGCCGTCGCCGCGCGCGCCGAGATACGTGCGCACACGCGCCCGCAGGTTGGCGGCCTTGCCGACATACAGCACCCGGCCACTCTCATCCAGCCAGCGATACACGCCGGGGCCTGAGGGTGCGCGCCCCGCGACGGCGCCCAGGCGCTCGCGCGGATCACCAGCGCTCACGCGTCCTCCCCCGCCTCGGAACCCTCACCCGTGAGAAGCAGCCGCCGCTCGGCACGCTGCAGACCGTCGCGTAGGCGCGCGGCGTCCTCAAACCGCAGTTCCTTCGCCGCGGCCAGCATCTCGCGCTCCAGCCGGGCGCGCAGCACATGCAGCGGCTCATCCCCGCCGTCGTCCCCGGCAGCCAACTCGACGTAGTCGCGGTCGGCATACACCTGGGCCACCGTGTCGCGCACACCGCGCCGCACCGTAGTCGGCACGATGCCGTGCTCAGTGTTCCATGCGGACTGACGGATCCGGCGGCGGTCCATCTCCCCGAGCGCTCGCTCCATGGAGCCCGTGCGCTCGTCGGCGTAGAAAATGACCCGCCCGTCCACGTGGCGCGCGGCTCGCCCGGACACCTGCACGAGCGCAGTCTCGCTGCGCAGGAACCCCTCCTTGTCGGCGTCGAGGACCGCGACGAGCGTGACTTCGGGCAGGTCCAGCCCCTCGCGCAACAAGTTGATGCCCACCAGCACGTCAAACGTGCCCAAGCGCAGGTCGCGAATGATCTCCGTACGCTCCAACGTCGAGATGTCGCTGTGCATGTAGCGCGCCTTGACGCCGATCTCCGTGAGATGCTCCGTGAGGTCCTCGGCCATGCGCTTGGTCAGCGTCGTCACGAGCACGCGCTCATCGCGCGCGGCGCGGGCGCGCACCTCGCCGAGCAAGTCGTCCACCTGCCCGCGCGCGGGCCGCACCTCGACGGGCGGATCCACGAGGCCGGTCGGGCGAATCACTTGTTCCACGATATGGCTGGCGGCGTGCTGCCGTTCGTACGGCCCGGGCGTGGCGCTCACATAGATCACGCGGTGCACCTTGCGTTCGAACTCCGCGAACGTGAGTGGCCGATTGTCCAGGGCGCACGGCAGCCGAAAGCCGTACTCGACGAGGTTCTCCTTGCGCCGCCGATCACCCGCGTGCATGCCCCCAATCTGGGGCACCGCCACGTGGGACTCGTCGATCACGAGGAGGAAGTCCTCCGGCAGGTAGTCGATCAGCGTGGACGGCGCTTCGCCCGGCTGGCGGCCGTCCAGGTGGCGCGAGTAGTTCTCGATACCCGGACAGAAGCCCGTGGCCCGGAGGAGCTCCAGGTCGTAGCGGGTGCGACGTCCGAGTCGATCGGCCTCGACGATGCGGCCCTCGTCTTCCAGCACCTTGAGCCGCCAGCGCAACTCAGCGTGAATCCCGACGATGGCCCGCTCGAGGGCGTCGTCACTGTTCATGTAGTGGCTCGAGGGGAAGAACGAGGCGTCCTCGCGCTCGCCCAGCACCTCCCCCGTCAGCGTGTCGATCTCTTCGATGCGCTCGATCTCGTCCCCGAAGAACTCGATGCGCATGAGGCGCTGATCGCTGTCGGCAGGCCCCACCTCAACCACGTCGCCGCGCACGCGGAAGGCACCACGACCCGGTGAGATGTCGTTGCGCTGGTAGCGGATGCGCGCAAGACGCCGCAGGAACACATCGCGATCAAGCGTCTCGCCGCGCGCGACCCACACGTGGAAGTTCTTGTACTCCTCAGGCGATCCCAGGCCGTAGATGCACGACACGCTCGCGACGATGATCACGTCTCGTCGCATGAGGGCCGACTTGGTGGCCGCGTGTCGCATCCGGTCGATGCGCTCGTTGATGCTCGCGTCCTTCTCAATGAAGAGATCGCGCGCGGGCACATAGGCCTCAGGCTGGTAGTAGTCGTAGAACGAGACGAAGTACTCGACCGCGTTCTCAGGGAAGAGCTCGCGGAACTCCTCGAAGAGCTGCGCAGCGAGGGTCTTGTTGGGTGCCAGGATCAACGCCGGCCGGCCCAGCTCGGCGATGACGTTGGCGATGGTGAACGTCTTGCCCGAGCCCGTGACGCCGAGCAGAGCCTGCTGCGACACGCCCGCGCGGTCGGCAGCGACGAGCGCCTGGATCGCGGCGGCCTGGTCACCTGCCGGCGTGAACTGCGTCGTGAGGCGAAAGTCAGCCGGTGCAGCCGGGTTCATGCCACTCCCGAAGAGAGGCGGCGGCTTGCCTTCAGGCGCAGGCCGACGACAGCAGGACGGCGTCCGAGGGAGCGGTTAGTCGTCCCCGGCCCGCTTCCCAAAGCCCGAATCCTCATCCTTCTTGTCGTCCTTCTTCTTCTCTTCTTCCTCGAAGCTGTCGGTCATGGGATCCCACGGCTCGCGCGGGTTCTTCTGCCACTCATCGGACTCCCACCAGGCCGTCCAGCGCTTGGCGATGTGCTCGATGACCGACGGCTGGGACGACACGCGGATCTGATTCTGTTCCTTCCAGCGACGCTCCTGCCAGCCATCAATGCTGCGCAACACGGAGTCGATGGCGCCAGCAACCGATGCCCCCTCACGATCCTGGAAGCCCGGGCTGTCCTGCAGCGTCTTGAACTCGCTGATGAGGCGGCCGCAGATGACGCGACCCTTGGCCTGCAGGTAGTCGCGCGCGTCCATCGCATCGCGACCACCGGCGTAGAGGCCACGGACGGCCTGATCGACCTGCGTCCGCGTTTCCGCGTCCACTTCCTCGGGCCACTCGAACACCTTGAGCTGGATGCCGCGGATGTTCGTCTGGCGTGCGGCCTTGGCTGCGGCCTCCGCATCGCCCTTCGCGGGCGCACTCTTGGAGGCGTCGCCCTTGGCCGGCGTAGTGCCCGCGGCGTCGGCCGGCACATCTTCCACCTCATCCGGCCCCTCCTCGGTCGGAGCCAGGCCCGTCAAGGCGTGGTTGCCGCCGTTTGAACTCGGGACGTTCGCTGTCTCGGGCGTCGGCGTCTTCGGATCGTCCTTCGAGGTGACGATGATCACGACGAGCACCACGACAACCACGAGCGCTGAGATGGCGCCGATGATGAGGGCGTTGTTGCTCTCCTTGCGTCCGCGCCGGCCGCCGGGCTCGTCTTCGAACTCCGCGTCATCCG
>JAQBWE010000277.1 GCA_027625315.1 Planctomycetota bacterium | reverse complement strand
GCCTTGGCGGCGGGCTTCTTCATGGGCTTCATCGGTGAACTCTCCTGGTGGCTAGGCGTCGGTCGCGCGCTTCGCGCCGCCAGCCGTAGCCCGGGTCTTGTGAAAACACGTCTTTGGAAGGACGTCTTCGGAACGGATCGTCTGAAGTGGTGGGCTGAGGCAGTCGACGCCTCACAAGAGGGGACGCCCGCCTCGACCGGCCGCGCGCACGACGGCGCCGTGCAAGCGCGAAACCCTCCCGGTCAGCGCGCGGCTAGCACATCGCGGGCCGAGGCGCGTAGACGCCATTTTGACGTTCCGTCACTGTTCGTGTGGGGCGTTTCGACTCGCGCGCGGGGCATAACGCCCCCGCTGCGCTGCCCGCGCCCAGCCGATCGGCCCCCGGCGGACGGCACGCACCTTGCGCCTGCGTGCGCCGTGCGTCGCTGTCACCTCCCTCTACTGGTGCTTATCGGGCTGCTCAGCATTCCCGCCGGGATGGCCGTGGCGGCCGACACGGTTCCGGTTCCCCCGGGGGCCGTCCGAGCGACCGCAGCACCGGTCGAGTCCGCGGCGGGCGACTCCGACGCACCGGGCGAGATCGCCGAGTGGTTCCTGCATTTCGACGCCACCCTCGACTCGCTGAGCGGGCCCACCTACGCCGAGCTCCTGCTGGCGATCCCTGCGGATACGCCGGTCACCGTTCTGCTCGCTGCCTCGTCCCACGAGTCCGTGTTTCGAGACGTCCTTGGTCTGCCGGCTGAGCGCCTCACGCGGTTCACGTTCCTGACCGCGGCTGAGGGCGTGAGTTCCTGGGCGCGCGATCGATACCTCTTCCTTGAGCGACACGAGCAGCTGACTCTCGTGTTGCCCGCCCCTGACGTGGTGCCCGGCGGGCGGCGTGGCGACATTGCCTTCGCCCGGGCTGTCGCGGAGCGCACTCCCGAGACACGTGTTCTGGAGACTGAGCTCGCGTTCGAGGGGGGCGACGTGCTTCTGGGGGAGGGCGTGGCTCTCGTCGGCATCAACACGATCGTTCAGAACGAGATCCGCTTGAAGGTTGGTGCGGCCAGCGTTCTCGCCGAGTTTGCCTTGGCGCTCGGTCGTAAGGTGTCGGTCGTCGGTCCCTTTGCGGGCGGTGTTCCGCACGACCATCTCGACATGTACGCGCACCTGCTCGAAGACGGTCGGGTCATGGTCGGCGACGCCCGCATGACGCTCGCCGTCTGGGAGACGATGCGCGAGCGTCCGGCAGATCAGTCGGCGCTGGAAGCGCTCGGTTGGCCGCGCGAGGAAGACCAGCAGTCGCGCGTCGAACTCTACGACGGCGTCGCCCGCGATCTCGAGGAGCAAGGCTTCGTTGTCGTCCGCGTGCCGGCCCTGCACGGCCCGGTGGGCGACGCGCTGTTCACGTGGACGAACGCAGTCAGTGAGACGCGCGGCGGCAAGCGGCACGCGTACGTGCCGCGCTACAGGATCCCGACCCTCGACGCCATGGCGCACGGGGTGTGGCAGCGCCTGGGCTACACGGTCCATCCGATCGAGGCGCGTTCCGCCGCCTTGGAGGGCGGGGCCGTTCGGTGTCTCACCAATGAACGGCGCGTCCTACGCCCCGCAGTTTCCGCACCCCCCGCCGAGTCGGCCGTCGCCAGCCCGCGGGCGGCACGCCCGTTGCCTGCGGTCCGTCCGAACTGAACGAGGAGGTCTCCAATGACCACAGTCACCGCGCCGCCTCCTGTCGCCATGCTGGAGGACTACGTCCAGTGTGTCTGCTGCCAAGACACCGTCCCTCGAACGCACACCGTTCTCCGCACCGGCCTCGGGCGGCTTTGCTGGTTCTGCCATACGGAAGAGAACCTGACCGCGAGCCACCGCGGCCATGCTGAGGACGAGGACGAGGACGAGGACGAGGACGAAGAAGAAGAGGAAGAGGACGAAGAAGCCGACGACTGGGACGAGTGGGACGACGACTAGTGGGACGAGTGGGACGACGCCTAGTCGTCCGGACTGCCCATCTGTCGTGCCCTCAGTTCCCGGCGGCCGCGAGGCGCTCGAGCGTGCGCTCACGGCCGATGAGCGCCATGCTCTCGAAGAGCGGCGGGCTCACCGCTGATCCCGTCACCGCCACGCGCACGGCCTGAAACAACTCGCGCGGCTTCCACTCGATGGCTTCGCCGACTTCGCGCAGCGCGGCCTCGATCGAAGGCGTGTCGAAGATCATGAGCGCCTCGACGCGCTCGCGTGCGGCCACAAGGGCTGCCTTGGTGGCGTCGAGATCGCGCTTCTTCGGTACGAGTTCCTCGGGATCGAGCGGGCCGAGCTCGTCGATGAAGTAGCAGCGCGTGAGCGGTCCGTACTCATCAAGCGTCTTGATGCGCGTCTGGATCAGCGGCACCGTCTCGCGCACGAAGGCGCGTACCTGGTCATTTCCAAAGCCGCCTTGCTCGAAGATCCAGCGCTGGAGCGGCCCGTCGCGGGCGGCATCGGGCTCAGCGCCGATCCGCGCGCGATGCGCGTAGTGCTCCAGGATTCGGTCGGCGAGATCGTCTTCGCTCAGCGCGCGGATGTACTCGCCGTTCAGCCAACCGAGCTTCTCAATGTCGAACACGGGGCCGGAGGTGCTCATCCGTTTCGTGTCGAAGTCGGCCAGCATCTGCGGCAGGTCGAAGATCTCGTTGTCGTCCGGTCCGGTGTAGCCCATCAAGCCTAGGAAGTTGACGAGCGCTTCGGGTAGGTAGCCGTGGTCGCGGTACCAGAGCAAGGAGGTCGGATTCTTGCGCTTGGAGATCTTCGACTTGTCCTGATTGCGCAGAAGCGGCATGTGCCGAAACCTCGGGGCCTTCCAGCCGAACGCCTCGTAGAGCAGGACGTGCTTGGGGGTGGACGTGATCCACTCCTCCGCGCGCACGACCTCGTTGACCTCCATGAGGTGGTCATCCACCACATTGGCGAGGTGGTACGTGGGGAAGCCGTCCGACTTCATGAGTACCTGGTCGTCGATCTCCTTGCCGGCGATCTCGACCTTGCCGCGCAGCTCATCCACAAAGGTGACGGTGCGATCCTTGGGGACGCGGAGGCGTCCGACGTACGGCACGCCCTCGGCGAGCTTGGCCTCGATGGCCTCCGGCAGCAGCCCGCGGCACAGCCCGTCGTAGCCCGGCGGCATCTTGCGGGCCCGTTGGGCGTGGCGCATCTCCTCCAGGCGCTCCGCGGAGCAGAAGCAGCGGTAGGCGTTGCCGTTGTCGAGCAGGGTCTGCATATGCGCCCGGTAGATGTCCGTGCGCTCCGACTGGCGGTAGGGCCCGTTGGGACCGCCGACGTCCGGACCCTCGTCGTACGGCAGGCCCAGCCAGCGGATGCTCTCCATGATCTGCCGCTCGGAGTCCTCCTGGTAGCGCGTCTGGTCGGTGTCCTCGATGCGCAGGATGAACCGCCCACCCGTCGTCCGCGCCAGGCAGTAGTTGAAGAGCGCCATGTAGCCGGTCCCGACGTGGGGATCGCCGGTCGGGCTGGGCGCAACGCGCGTGATCAAGGGTTCGGACATGGGGACCTCACGGTTCCAGGGAGCGCCTCGCAGGGTACGGTTGGCGTATGGTGGAGCCCATGTCTGCGCCGGACCCCCGCGACGAACTGGATCTACCGCCCCCGATCGAAGGCGACATCATCGCCGGACGGGTCACCGACTTTGAGGGCGTGCCCCTCGCCGGGGTCTGCGTGGAAGCCGCCCAGACGGGCGGCGCCGACCTCGATCTGCTGCCCGTGCTCTCCGA
>JAQBWE010000276.1 GCA_027625315.1 Planctomycetota bacterium | reverse complement strand
ACCCTCGCCCCACGAACCCGATCGCCTTCGTACGAGCCCTCATCCTGCTTCCGGACGGGGTTGAGCCAGACGAGTGGGCTTCGCCACTTCGGAATGCGGTGAGCGGTTCGCGTTCGTTGAATGAGTTCGGGCTTCGCGCCTAGGTCGGGCCGCGGAACGGACATCGACCGCGCGCGCGGACTACTTGGGGTCCGGGCCGTCCGGCTCGGTCTCGGCGGCCTTCTTGGCTTCCGCCTTCTCAGCCTCTGCCTTCTCCGCTTCCGCCTTCTTCAGGTTCTGCTCGCCCGCGGCTGTGGCCGCCTCGTGGGCAGCGCGCAGCTCAGCGGTCAACGCGGCGGCCGGATCCTCCTGGATCCAGCTGCCGGCTGCGTCGAGTCCGCCGACCTCGAAGAGCAGTCGACCCTGAATGATGACGCGTAGCTTCTCGTCGGTGCCTTTGCCCCCGAGGGCAATGTTGAAGCGGAAGTCCGCCCAGTCGAGATCCGCGTCGACCTTGAGCGTCGGCGCGGCGAGCTTGTCGGCGTCGACCTTCTCCACGTCGAAAGCCGACCACTTCTTGTCCTCGCCCCGGGGCGTCTGCAGGAAGCAAACGAACTCCGTGCTGGGCGTGAGCAGCGCGAGGCGCCCGAACCAGCAGGCCATGATGTACGTGCCGGGCGGGCAGGAGCCGGGCATGGTGTCCGGTGCCCGCGCGCGGCCGCGGCCGCGGGCCTTCTTCTTGGGATCCTCGGTCTCGTCCTCAGGCTTGCGCACGAGCACGGGCTCAAGCTTGATGTCCGTGTGGAGCACGCCCACGGTGAAGAAGGGGTCGTCCGTTTCGCTCTTCTTCGAGAGCCCCGCGCCGGTCTTGAAGCTCGACGGGCCCTTCCAGGCCTTCTCCATGTCGAGCATGCCCTGCTCGCGCAGGAAGCTGTCCTGCGGAATCAGGACGATCGCGTGGGACCGACCGCGGACGTAGACGTGGTTGTCCGGGGTGGCCGCCGGCTCGACCCAGTTGCGGGTGACGGAGCCCACGTAGCCCGTCAGGTCGAGCATCTCTTCCTTCATGCGCTTGGCGTCGACCGCACGGCGCACGATGGGCTTGAGCTGGTCCTGGCCTGAGCGCATGTAGGCGGCGAGGCGGAAGCCAACCCACTGGAAGGCGTTCTCCGGGTAGGGCGGGGCATCCGGACCACCACCGACCCAGTTGCGGCAGGCCGGGCGCACCACGAGCATCTCGCCGTCGCCGGCGCCGCCGCCCCGAATGACCTTGATGTAGCGACCCATGAATGTGTGCTTGGCCGCGTTGTCCGGGTAGGGCTCAAACCAAGAGCCCGTCCACTCAGCGACGTTGCCCACCATGTGATGGCAGCCCACCCAGGAGCGGCCGTCGCCATCCAAGGGGGCCTCGCGATCGCCGCCCGTGTTGCGTCCGTCGCGCGAGGCAACGGCCAGGGTCGTCGGCTCGTAGCGCGAGTCGACGATCTTACCGCCCCAGTTGGCGTACAGGGCGTTCGGCGGCCAGGCGTTACCCCAGGGGAAGGTCGGGCTGAGCGGACCGCGCGCGGCCCACTCCCACTCCTGCTCGCTGGGCAAGTGCATGCCGGCCCACTCCGCGAACCGCTCGGCGTCGTTGTACGAAACGAAGCGCACGGGATGGTCCTCTTGGCCCCTCGGCGGGTCCATGTCGGGCCAGTTCGTGGGCGGGCGGAGCGAATAGAACTTGAGCTTCAGCGTGCGCGGTAGGGGCTCGAAGCGGAACTTCCGGGCCGTGGCGTACTCGTCGATCGTGTCGTCAGGGCGCTTCGCCTGCAGGTCAGCGAGACGATCCGCGAAGGCAGCCCAGATGGCGTCCTTGTTGGCGTAATAGATCTGCAGCCAGACCGTCTGTTTCGGGTGCTGCTGCTGGTCCTTGGACAGATTGGCCAGGTGCGCGGCGATCTCGTCGAGGTTCGCGAGGCTGCCGCTGGCGGTGTCGTACTCCACTGCGGTGTCCTGGAGGAACCGGTGGTACTGCGCATTCGTGACTTCGTACTTGCCAATGAAGTACGGCCGCAAGAAGTGGGCGTGGTACGGCACCTCGAAGTTGAAGAGCTTGCGATGGTCGGCCGGCCGATTGGCGAGTAGGCTCGCGAGGGCCTCGCGCTCCGTACCGATCCACACGCGGCCGGCCCGCACGTAGGCCATGCCGGCGGGGACGGCGGTCGGGGGCTCGCCCTGCTCAGCCGCCAGGGCTGCGCGCGGATCGTCCTCGGCGGGCGCTTCCGGCGCCGGCTCCGCGGGCACGGGCTCATCTTCCGGCTCTGCCGGCTCGTCGTCCGGCTCTGCCGGCTCGCCATCCGGCTTTGCCGGCTCGCCGTCGTCGCCCGGAGCATCCGCGCCCTTCGGTGACTCAGGTGCCGGCTCGTCGGCCGGCGGCTCCTCGGTCGGGGGCGCGTCAGCCGGCGGCTCGTCCGCCGGCGGTTCATCCGCCGGCGGTTCATCGACCGGGGGCTCATCGACCGGGGGCTCATCGACGGGCGGATCGTCCGCGAGCACCGGCGTATCTCCGGCCAGCGGAGCGTCGTTGGCGCTGGCTGCACACGGCAAGAGCGCGGGAAGCACAAGACACGCAAGAAGGACGCAGAGGCGGTTCAGCATGGCTGTCGGAATCCCGATCCAAGGGGGTAGGCCGGCGAGGCGGGTCACGCACGAAGCGTAGCACGCAGCGCTGCGCCCAGCGGCGCACAGGCGCACCGCCTGGTCGGCGCGGGGTCTCCCCCCTGGCCCGGCGGTGGACCGCTACCCATGGGGGGATAAAGGCCATTTTTCCACTAGATGTCGTGATATGGGCGTTGCCAAGGTGGCGATCGTCTCTATCCTGACGCGGGGTACGAGTCCCACGGCGACGGTGTGAGGGGTGCGGCAGCAGTCGCACCTCGCGCGCGGCGCTGCGGTCGAGGGGGCGGCTGTCTACCGGCAGCCGCTCCGAGCCAAGGTCCTGCGAGGGACGGCGGCGCTCGGCGGGAGGGCGTCCGAGGATTTCGGGAGGTTTGCAATGGGTAACTTCGAGAAGCTGTCCGTGCTGGTGATCGTGGTGATCATCGTCATGATCTTGGTCGTCGCCATCTACACATGGACGGACAACCCGGACGGCTCTGCGACCACGACCACAACCACGAGCGCGAACCTCGGCGACGACGTCGGGCCCATCGGCGGGCCGAAGCCCGCGATCAAGGATCCGTGGATCGGGCTACTAGAGCCCGGCGAGGATCTGATCGAGCCCACCCCCGTACCGGTGCCGGTGCCCACCCCGACCCCGCAGCCGACCCCGCAGCCCGCTCCCAAGCCTGAGCCGAGCACGCCGACGTCGAGCGAGCCGACGATGTACACGATCAAGAGCGGTGAGACGCTCTCCGAGATCTGCCAGCGCGAACTGGGTAGCTACTACAAGTACCAAAAGCAGGTGTTTGAGTTGAACCCGGGCCTCGATCCGCTGCAGCTGCGCGAGGGCCAGCAGATCAAGCTGCCGCCGCAGGCCACCGTCTCCGACAACCCGCCCCATGTGAAGGGCGAGGCACCCTCGCTGGCGGGCGGACCCGTTCCGGGTCAGGACTACGTGACGCGTCGGGGCGACACGCTCGAGCGCATCTCGAAGGCGGCCTACCGCACCGCGGACTTCTGGCCCGAGATCTGGTCGAAGAACCTGAGCGCACTGCCGAAGCCCGGCGACATCCGCGAGGGCATGAAGTTGTTTATCCCGGCGACGCCGTCGTACCGCTAGCCGCTGCGCGGGCCGCTAGCCGCTG
>JAQBWE010000275.1 GCA_027625315.1 Planctomycetota bacterium | reverse complement strand
CCGCGGCCAGCCCGCTTGAGCTCCAGCATGAGCCGGGCGTCGGGCGGGCCACGGCCGTCCGCCTCTCCGCCGCGCTGGCGCTGGGCCGCCGGCTGCACGGCGAGAGGCTACGCCGTGGGCACCGCCTGCGCGAGAGTGCCGAGATCTTCGCGAGCTTCCACGAGCGGCTGCGCGACCTGCGCAAGGAGCGCTTCATCACCGTCCTGCTTGACGGCAAGAACCGCGTGCTGCGCGAAGACCTCGTGTCGGAGGGCATCCTCACGGCCAGCCTGGTGCATCCCCGCGAGGTATTCGGCCCCGCGATCCGGGCCGCCGCGGGCGGCGTGGTACTCGTCCACAACCATCCCTCGGGCGATCCCGAGCCGAGCGCCGAGGACGTGGAGGTCACGCGGCGCCTGTGCGCCGTGGGCGAACTCGTAGGCATCCGCGTGCTCGACCATGTGATCATCGGCGATGGCCGCTACGTCTCATTCCTCGAACGCGGCATGATCGACCCGTAGGCGGTTGGGCCATGCACGCCACGGATCACTAAGCCATTGACCGACTCCGCCAATGGCGTACAATCCGGCACCGAAGATCGAGTGGGATCGCGCCAAGGACGCGGTGAACGAGCAACGGCATGGCCTGAGTCTCAGCGAAGCGGCCGAGCTGTTCACTGCGGGACGCGATTATCTCGAGATGTTCGACGCGGCGCACTCCGCCCTCGAGGACCGCTTCATCGCGGTCGGTCTCGTTCGCGGGCGTGTGATCGTGATCATCTGGACGGAACGAGACGACGACACCATCCGGATCATCAGCGCGCGCAGGGCGACAGCCCGTGAGCGCCAGATGTTCTGGCTATACTTGGAGCATGGCCATGACACGTAGGTGTCGAGAGCTGACGGACGACGACTTCGCGGGCGCCATTCCCGCGCGCGTTCGACGCCGCCTCATCCAGGGGCGGTTCGAGTGTGGAGCTGACGTCGCCGCGCTGCGACGTTTCGTGCGCCTGACGCAGGTCAAGTTCGCGGAAGCCATGGGGATCAGCGTCCACACGCTGCGGAACTGGGAGCAGGACCGACGCAAGCCCGAGGGTCCGGCCCTGGCCCTCCTTCGCATCGCCGCCCGACACCCGCGGATCCTGCGAGAGAACTTGGAGCACGCTGCTTAGGCGTCAGGAGTCTGGCACGCGCCGCCCAACCTGAGGAATACTGGGGCATGCTGCGCACGGGCCTCCTCCCCCTCCTGGTTCTGCTCACGCTCGCAGGCGCGGCGACGGCCGAGGACGACGCGGCGGCACTGGAGGCCCGGCTGCAGGCTGCGCTCACGCGCCTCGTGGACCTGCCCACAGCGGCTGCGCGCGCGACAGAGGCCGCTGCGCTCGCAGGCGACGACAAGGTCGACCTCGACACCTGGCGCTCGGCCATGCAGCGCTTTCGCGACGCGCGCCCCGCCCCGGCGGGGCTACGCCATGAGCTCGCCTCGCTCCACGGCCGCGAGGTCGAGATCAGCGTGTACGTTCCCGCGGGCTACGACCCCAGCGTGCCCGCGCCGCTCCTCATGGCATTTCACGGCGCCGGCGGCCACGGCCGTGATGTGCCGCCGATGTGGACGGCCGTCGCCGACGCGCTTGGCATGCTCGTCGTCGCCCCCACCGACCCCGAAGGACGCGCGGGCTGGACGAAGACGCCCGCAGAATGCGAGCGCGCCGTCGCCGCGCTGCGCTGGGCCCGGCGCACGTTCGCCGTGGATGAGTCGCGCGTGTTCGCCACCGGCATCAGCCGCGGCGGGCACGTGGTCTGGGACCTCGCCCTGCGCTACCCCGATCGCTTCGCCGCACTCGCCCCCATGATCGGCGGGCCCCTCGTCAGACTCGCTGGCGGCCACAACAACTTGCGCATGATTGAGCATCTGGCCCCCGTGCCCATGCGTGACCTGCAGGGCGCCCGGGACGACCCGATCCTCGTGGAGAACCTGCGACTCGCCTTCGCGCGGCTCGCGCACTTCGGTGCCACGGACGCCACGCTGGTGGAGTTCCCCGAGCTCGGGCACTCGTTCGACGCGACGGCCGTCGATTGGCAGGCGTTCCTCTCGGCCGCGCGCCGGGATCCTCAGCCCGCGCGCGTCGTGCGCCGCAGCGTCGGAGTCGGCGCCGATCGACCGGAGGAAGGGCGCGCGTTCTGGCTCGAGATCCTCGAAACGAAAGCCCCCACCGCCGAGATGTTCCCGTTGCGCGTGGACCCACGCCGCTGGAACAAGCTGACCGACGCGGAGAAGCGCGCGTTCCAGGCCACCGAGGCCGAGACGCACACCGCCCGCGCCGAGGCCACGCTCACCGCCCCCGGGCGCTTCGAAATCCAAGCAAGCGGCGTCAAGCGCCTGCGCCTGTTGCTGACGCCCGAGATGCTGGGCGCGGACGGTCGCGTCGAGGTGCGCCTGGGCGGCCGACTGCGCACGCTGAAGACGAGCCCTGATAAGCGCGTGCTGCTCCGCGAGTTCGCCGAGCGCTTCGATCGCACGTTCCTGCCGACGACCGAGGTCGTGCTCAAGCCGTAGTGCTCTGCGCCAGCAGTTCGCTGCCATGAACAGGCGGGGAACCGGAGACGGGGCGGATGCAGAAGTGGGGCACGCTCGACAGCGGTCGGCGGGCTGGCTGGGGCGCGGAAGGCCGATGAGGAGGACGACTCGTGGCCGGTCCACTCGAGGACGACGAAGCGGCCTGATCGCCCCCAGCCCAGTCCGCCGCACGTCCGAAATGCAACGAAACTTCGCGCTCAGGTGGTCCTCAGAGCGAGGCGATCCAGGCAGCCCAGAGTCCGGCCTGGTCGTCGCCAAAGGCCTTGCGCGCGGCGTCGTCGAGCCCCGTCCCGGCGGCCAGGGCATGCACGAACGACGGGAGGCCGGCGGCACCGTAGGTGTCCACGAGCCAACCCACAAACGAGAGCGCCTGCGCGTAGTAGAGCTTCACCGTGCCGGCGTTCTCCACGCGCGTGATGATGAGCTCCTGCATCTCCTGCAGGCGGATCAATCGCGAGGTGCGCTGCTGACTCCCGAGCATCTCCGCGAGGTCGGTGCGGCGAGCCCGGCTCGCCTCAGGCGCATCCTCGAGGAACTGTGCAATCCCCTCGTGCCACCAGGTGGGCAGCGCGGGCGTACGCTCCTTCAGCACGTGGTGCGTGAACTCGTGCGTCAGCACGCGCGCGGCTGTCGCGCGGTGGCGTTCGAGGTTGCGCAGAGGCACGCGCAGCACGCCCTCTTGGTACAGCGCCCCCACCCACGAGTGCGCGCCCGTCACGCGCTGGAACTCGCCGCCTTCATAGAGCACCACCTGCGCCACCGTGCGCGGTGCAATGCCGAGATCCGACGTCACGCGGCTGTAGGCGTCCTCAAGCAACTCCAGTGCGAGTTGCACCGTGCCCGAGTCGATGTCGGGGTCGTACTTCACGGCGAAGTGGCCGCTGCCATGCGTGGCGAAGCCCGACTCCGCGTCGGCGCGACGCGTCACCTCTTCGATGCGCCGCGCCAGGGCGTCGTCGGCCGGACGCAGGGTGGCCGCGCGCCCAAAGGCCTCCAACGCCGCACGTAGTTCGCCGCTGCGTTCCCGCACCTGCCCCAGCGTGAACCAGCCGTCTGCGTAGTCGGGGCTCCGCTCGCTGACCTGCTCGGCCTGTCGCAGCGCCTCGCCAGCGCGGCCGAGCGCCAGCAGGGCCTCCGCCCGCAGGCGCTCGTAGACCAAGCGGCCCGGGTGGAGGCTCAGCGCGCGGTCCAGGAGTCCGAGCGCCCGCGCGCCGTCGCGCAGCGCCAG
>JAQBWE010000016.1 GCA_027625315.1 Planctomycetota bacterium | reverse complement strand
TGCTGCCCCGCTGGCCTGAGGCGCTCGCGCGCGCTGCGGCAGGCGACGTGACGGCCCGCCGTTCGCTCGCGGCCGCCGCTGCTGAGAGCGGGCATGCGCTGCTGCTTCAGACGGCCGCACCGCTGCTGATGGACGAGGACGGCGAGGTGCGCGCCGACGCCTGGAGCGCGTTCCTCAAGCACCGCTCGTCCCTCGTGGAGGGCTACGACCCCAAGGCCGACGCCGCCGCACGCGCCCCGATCGTCGCAGCCCTCATCGCCGCCCTACGCTAGGAGCCTACGTCTCCTTCACGGCGTTGATGATCTCCACGAACGCGGCCTTGCCGTCGTGGAAGAACATCAGCGCGTTGTCCATCGAGAACAGCGGGTTGGGAATGCCCGCGAAGCCCGGACTCAGCGAGCGCTTGATGACCACGACCGTCCGCGCTTTGTCGACGTCGATGATCGGCATGCCAGCGATGGCACTGGTCGGGTCGGTACGAGCGACGGGGTTCACCACGTCGTTGGCGCCCACCACGATGACAAGGTCGACTTGCTGCATGGTCGAGTTGGCCTCGTCCATCTCCTTGAGCTGCTCGTAGGGCACATTGGCCTCGGCCAGCAGCACGTTCATGTGGCCCGGCATGCGGCCCGCCACGGGATGCACGGCGTACTCCACCGTGCAGCCATACTTCGCGGTGATGAGATCGGCCAGGTCGCGCACGGCATGCTGGGCCTGCGCCACGGCCATGCCGTAGCCCGGCACGATCATCACGCGCTCAGACGTCTCAAGCATCATCGCGATCTCATCCGCGCTGGTGGACTTGACGTTCTTGTAGACCTCGTCGGCGTCGGGCGTGTTCGAGGTGGGGCCGAGGCGGGCGAACATCACATTGGCGAGTGAGCGGTTCATCGCCTTGCACATGATGTTGGTAAGGATGATGCCCGACGCGCCCACGAGCGCGCCCGAGACGATCAGCACGTTGTTGTCGATCACGAAGCCCGTCGCTGAGGCGGCGAGCCCCGAGTAGCTGTTGAGCAGCGCGATCACGACGGGCATGTCGGCCCCGCCGATCGAGAACGTGAGGCAGACGCCCAGCAGGCCAGCGGCGGCCACCAGCGCCCAGAAGGCGGGTTGTTGCGTGGGATCGATGCCCGCCTCAGGCCGGGCTGTGGCCACCACGACACCCGCCAGGACGAGGGAACCCAGCAGGCTGCCGAGTTTCAGCGCGTTCAGGCCGGGGAAGGCATCGCGCTTGGCGAGCAGCACGGCGCTCATCAGCACGGCGCACAGCAGGACCACGCCGCTGTAGAGCCCGAAGCCGACGCTCAGCATGAACGCGACGGCGCCGCCGATCGTGACGACCATGAAGCCGTACTTGATGGCCTGCTGCCACGGCTTCAGCTTCCACTTGACCGCCAGGAACTCCGCGAGCTTGCCGAAGGCGACGTAGCTGCCGAAGAGTGTGACGGAGCCGATCAGCGCCGAAGCCACGGTGGCCACCTGCATCTGCAGGATGCGCGCGTCGTCGCCACCGAACGCGACGTAGTCCGTGGAGACCGCCGCCACGATGGCCGCGGCGGCCACCAGCACCGACGAGGCGCCGCCGAACCCGTTGAACAGGCCGACGAGCTCGGGCATCGAGGTCATCTTGACCTTCCAAGCCGCGACGGCGCCGATCGCGCTGCCCACGCCAAGCCCGATGATGATCATGTCCCAGCCGATGCCGTCCTCACCGTGGCTGGACCACTCAGGGCTCATCAGCGTGGCGACCACGGCGATCAACATGCCGATGGCGCCAGCGCGGTTGCCCCGCACCGCGGTGCGGGGGTGCGCCATCCACTTGAGGTCCAAGATGAAGAGGACCGCGGCCACGAGATAGGCCAGATTCACAATGCCTTGGGTGCCCATCACTTGCTCCGTTTCAGCGCTTGCGGAACATGCGGAGCATGCGGTCGGTCACGAGGAAGCCCCCGACCACGTTGATCGTGGCGAAGACCAGGGCGATCGTGCCCAGCACCTTGGCGGCGTAGGGATAGTCCGAGCCCAACATGCCGGCGGCGAGCAGGGCGCCGATGACGGTGATGCCGCTGATGGCGTTGCTGCCCGACATCAGCGGCGTGTGCAGCGTCGGCGGCACCTTCGTGATGATCTCGAACCCGACGAAGATCGCCAGGACGAAGATCGTCAGGAGCATGATCAAGAGTTCCATCAGGCCTGCCCTCCGACGGTTGCGCCGAGCTTCGCGAGGAGCGCTGCGTGTACGACGGCGCCGCCCTTGGTCATCCAGGTGCCAGCGATGATGTCGTCCTCTTGGCCCAGATCGAACTCGTCCTTGCGCGCCTTGTCCTTGCTCAGCATGTTGCAGAGGAAGTTGTGCACGTTGCGAGCGAACATCTGGGAGGCGTGATAGGGCAGCGTCGACGGCACGTTGGTGGGGCCGAGGATGGTGACGCCACCCGACGTGACGACCTCGTCGGCGCGTGTCAGCTCGCAGTTGCCCCCGCGCTCAGCCGCAAGGTCCACGATCACCGCGCCGGGCGGCATGCCTGCCACCATCTCGGCGGTTATCAGCACGGGCGCCTTGCGTCCGGGGATCGCCGCCGTCGTGATGACGACGTCGTTCTGCGCCACGACGCGCGTCATGAGCTCGCGCTGCTTGGCGTAGAAGCGTTCATCCATGGCGCGGGCGTAGCCGCCCTCGCCCTCACCGGTCTCGAGCTCCATCTCGACGAACTTGCCGCCGAGGCTCTCGACCTCTTCCTTCACGGCAGGCCGTACGTCGTACGCGCTGACAATCGCACCTAGGCGCTTGGCGGTCGCGATGGCTTGGAGGCCCGCCACGCCGGCGCCGATGATGAACACGCGCGCCGGGGCCACCGTGCCCGCGGCCGTCATGAACATCGGGAAGAACTTGGGTAGCCGGTCGGCGGCCCACAGCACGGCGCGGTAGCCCGCCACGGTGGCCATCGACGAGAGGATGTCCATGGCCTGCGCGCGCGTGGTGCGCGGGATGAGCTCGAGGCCGAACGAGTCGACGCCGCACGCGGCGAGCGCCTCGATGGCCTTGGGCTCGGAGAACGGGTCGGCGCCGCCCACCACGATCTGGCCCGAGCGGTAGCGCGCGAGATCGGCCTCACCGGCTTGTGCGTTGGCGCCGCCGAAGCGCACGTGCGCGAGGATCTCGGCTTCGGCGAAGACCGCCTCACGATCCGCCAGTACGCGCGCGCCCTTGGCTTCATACGCCGCGTCGAGGAAGCCGGCGGCTGTGCCCGCTCCGCGCTCGATGACGGTCGGGAAGCCGCGCTTGCCCAGCAAGCCGACGACGTCGGGCACGAGGGCCACGCGTCGTTCGCCGGGATAGGTTTCCTTGACCGCACCCACGAGCATCGTGGCTTCCTCCGTGAACTGGTGCGGTGGTTCTACGGGAAATCGCGCCCGCGGTCAGTGTCCGGGTCAAACCGCGCCTCGAATGTGTGCGGAAATCCACGCGCTCACCCGCTCTGCAGCCGGCTCGAGCACACCGTGACCCGCGTCAAGAATCTCCGCGTCCAGCGCCAAGCCGGCTGCGCTCAGCCGCAACACGAGGTGCGCGGAGTACTCCGCGGTGTAGAAGCGGTCGCGGCGGCCGGTCAGCCACAGCACGGGCAGGCCCGCCAGGGCATCCAGCGCCCCGCGGTTCGCGGTCGGCACGCCCCCGGCCAGGCCGATCAGCGCGCCGACGCGTTCCCGAGCGTGCACGCAGAAGTCCGCCGCCACGCCGACCCCTTGGCTGTAGCCGAGGATGACGGTGCGGGCCGGATCGAGCGGCAGGCGCGTGGCCGCTTCGTCCAGCGCCCGGTGCAGGAGGTCGCGGTTGCGCGCCTCGGCGTCGGCCCGGCGCGGGTCGGCGATCCAGCCATAGCCGATCTTGCGCGCGCCCACCTCCGCGCGCCACGACTCGGCATAGAACGCCTGTGGCCCCTCGATCGCCACGACGAGCGCCTCTGGCGGCGCCACCGACTCGGCGTAGGCGAGCATCGCCAGAGGGTCCTGGCCATGGCCGTGCAGCGCCATCACCACCGGCGCGGGTCCGGGGGCGGGCGCGCGGGGGAGCGTGAGGCGCAGGTAGCCGGTGGCCTGGATGGGCACCGGGATACGCTCGTCGCTCACGACGTGACCGACGCGCCGTTCTCTTCGAGCGCCATGATCTTGGCCACGCGGGTGGCGTGGCGTCCGCCGTCGAACGGCGTCGCAACGAAGATGTCGGCGAGGCGCTGGATGGCTGCGGCCGCGTGCACCCGCGCGCCCATGCACATGACGTTGGCGTCGTTGTGCCGCCGGCACATCTCGGCGGTGAAGGCGTCGTGCACGGTTGCGGCGCGGATGCCGTGCACCTTGCCGGCGGCCATGCAGATGCCGATGCCCGTGCCGCAAATGAGGATGCCGCGCTCGGCCTGTCCGCCCGCGACGGCGCGTGCCACGCGGGCGCCGTAGTCGGGGTAGTCCACGGACTCGCCCGGGGCACAGCCGTGATCCGTTACATCGTGGCCGGCGGCGCGCAGATGCGCGGCCAGGGCGAGGCGCTCGTCCACGGCGGCGTGATCGGACGCGAGGGCGATCTTCATGGGCTCTCCGTTCGCTGCACGACCCACTGTAGCCGGGCGCGCGGACGGAGGCCCAGAGCGCCCCGCCAGCGCAAGAACGCTACGGGAGCAGGCTGCCGGCGATCAGGGAGCCCGCGGCGTCGAGGCGGCGTGCGAGCCGCCGATACGTGCCTACGCCCTGGCCGGCGGGATCGGCGATGTCGCCGCCCTCCGGGTCGAGCAGGAACACATCGCGCACGCGGTGGGGGAAGAACGCGAGGATCTCGTCGCGCTGCGCGCGCTCCATGCACACGATGCGCGTGGCTTGGAGCAGCATGTCCTGCGTCAGCCGACGCGAGCGGTGGGCCTCGAGTTCGACGACGGGCTCACCGAACTCGCGTGCCACCTGCCGGCTGCGGCGCGACGCGCGGCGATCCGGCTCCGCGGCGAGGCCGGCGCTGCGCACGATGAACCCGCGGTCCTCGAGCTCCGCTTCGGTGCAACTGAGCGCCGTGGCGAGGCGTCGCGAGAGCAGCGCCGCGGCGAGCGGACTGCGGTCGGTGTTGCCGGCGCACACGAAGAGCACGTGGGCGTAGTGCGGCTGATCGATGCGGCGTTCGGGGATCGCGCCCTCGCGCAGCACGGTGACCTCATCGCCCTCGACCTTGACCACGGTCGAGGCGAGGCCGCGCTCCGCGGGGCCGCCGTCGATGATGAGGTCGAGCTGATCGGGGAACTGCAGGAGCACGCCCTCGGCGGTGGTCGCGGGCGGCTGACCCGAGAGGTTGGCGCTCGGCACCAGCAGCGGCACGCCGGCGGCCTTCACGAGGCCTTGGGCGAGCGGATGGGCCGGGTAGCGGAAGCCGATCAGGCCAGCGGCGCTGCCGTCGGCGTGCAGCGTGGGCAGCACGAGCGTGAGTGAGCCGGGCCAGAACCGCTTCATGAGCTGCATGGCCTTGGGCGGGATCTGCGGACAACGCTCATGCACCGGTCCGAGACCCGCGACCATCATCGTCATGGGCTTGGTCGGATCGCGGCCCTTGAGCGCGTAGAGGCGCTCGACGGCGGCCGGCACATGCGCGGCGACCGCGATGCCGTAGACGGTCTCCGTCGGGAATGCCACCAGCCCGCCGTTACGAAGGAGAGTGCCTGCACGCTCCAGCTCGGCTTGCAGGGCGCCCCTGTCCAGGACGCGGAGTACTTCTGTGGCCATTGGGCGGCGAGAATACCCGTGCCACCCCCCGCGCCTTGTTCTGCCCGAGGGTGCGCACGTTGACACGACGCGCGCGGCGGCTGTGGCCTAGGTAGTCTTGATGCATGGCCGAGGACGAGAACCGCCAACCGACGCAGAAGGGCTTGGAGTTCCTCGGCGCGGTCGCCGGCGGGCTGGTGCACGAGGTCCGTAATCCGCTCTCGACCATGAATGTCACCCTCCAGTTGCTGCAGGAGGACTACGCCGATGAGGGCGATGACACCAAGTCGCGGCGCACGAACCGGCGACTGAAGTCCCTGCTGAATGAAGTCCGGCGCCTTGAGGAGATTCTCGACGACTTCTTGCGCTACGCGGGCATTCGACGGCTCGATGTCGGTCGCGTGGACCTCAACCGCGTGCTCGAAGAAGTCACGAACTTCATGCTGCCGGAATGCGCGCGTGCAGGCATCGACCTGGCGTTCTATCCCGATCGCGACTTGCCCATCATGCGTGTCGATGAACGGCTCATCAAGCAGACGGTGCTCAATCTGATGCTCAACGCGGTCCAGGCCATGGAAGGCCAGGAACCCGGTGCAGCGCCGCGCGAGCCGCAGCTCATCGTGCGCACGCGTTTGGCAGGCGACGACGCACGCGTGGACATCATCGACAACGGCCCGGGCATTCCCGCTGCCGTGGGCGAGAAGGTCTGGGAGGTCTACTACTCGCGCAAGAAGACCGGCAGTGGCCTGGGCCTGCCGACCGCGCGTCGGATTGCCGAGGAGCACGGCGGCAGCCTCACCTTCGAGAGCGCCGAGGGCAAGGGGACCGACTTCATTCTGCGCCTGCCGCTGGCGGGACCGGCGGGGAGCGGAGCCACCTCGTGAGCCACGAAGCGGTCCGCGTGGACATCTTCGACTTGGGACTCCTGATCCGGCGCAACGGCAGCGAAGACGGCGAGCCGGGCGCGTACCACGCCCGCGCCGTGTTCCGGGCGCGGGGTCTCACGGCCTCGCTGACGACGCTCGTGGACCTCGGCGCCGTCGCCCTGACCGACCTACTCCAGCAGATCGAGCGCCAGTACGGGGACTTCAAGCAGGGCGTCGCCTGGCAGAGCGGGGACGGCACCCTGGACGTGACCTGGCACCTGGACGAGCTGGGCCACGCCACGGGGCGGCTGCTGCTGGTCGACCCACGCGGGGAGTGGCGCCTCCAGGCGCCCCTGATCGGGGACCAGAGCTACCTGCCGCAAATGGCCTTGGGGCTTCGCCTTCTGCTCCGCGATCCGCCCTAGGTCGCACCGCCTCCCAGGCTTGCCGGCATCGGATTTGCTGACAAAGTGTCAGCATGACCCGACAGACCAGCAGTCCCGGCCTCTCGATCCTCGTGGTCGAGGATGACGCCGCCCACGGCGAGGTGATCCTCGACGTCCTCGAGCAAGAGGGCCACACCGTGCGGCATGTCCGCTCGGGCCGTGAGGCGCTCCAGCGCCTGGACGCCGAGGCGTACGACCTCGTCGTCACCGATCTGCGGCTCCAGGACATGGACGGCCTCGACATCGTCGCGCGCTGCCGCGTGCTGCGCGACACGCCGCCGGGGCCGCAGGTCGTCGTGGTGACCGGCTACGGCACAGTCGAGGGCGCGGTGCAGGCGATGCACGAAGGCGCGCTGCACTACCTGCAGAAGCCCCTAGAGCTTGGGATCCTGCGCGAGACCGTACGCGCCGCGCGTGCGCGGATCGCACTCGAACAGCACAACCGCGAGCTGCAGAGCGCCATCGACAAGAGCTTCGCGTTCCCCGGGATCTTCGGCGGCACGCACGCCATGCAGCGCGTCTTCGACGTGATGAACCAGATCATGGACACCGATGCGACGGTGCTCATCCGCGGCGAATCGGGCACGGGCAAGGAACTCGTCGCCCGCGCGTTGCATCACTCAGGCCCGCGGCGGCGCTCGTCGTTCATTGCACTCAACTGCGCCGCCCTTGCCCAGGGCGTGCTCGAGAGCGAGCTCTTCGGTCACGAGCGCGGCGCCTTCACCGGCGCGACTGCGGGCCGCATCGGGCGCTTCGAAGCGGCTGATGGCGGCACGCTGTTCCTCGACGAGATCGGCGACATGCCGCTGGCGACCCAGGCGCACTTGCTGCGCGCCCTGGAAGCAGGCGAGATCACGCGCGTCGGCAGCAACGAGCCGCGCAAGGTCGATGTGCGCGTCGTGGCGGCCACGCACCGCGATCTGGAGTCGATGGTGCGCGAGGGGACGTTTCGCGAGGATCTGTGCTTCCGGCTGCGTGTGGTGCAGGTGGACCTGCCGCCGCTGCGCGAGCGGCTGGCCGATCTCCCGCACCTGGCGGAGCACTTTATGGCTGAGGCGGCCACACCCCACGGCAAGCCGGCCCGCGACGTCACGCCCGAGACCCTCGACATCCTCATGAGCTATCGCTGGCCGGGCAACGTGCGTGAGCTCAAGAACGCCGTCGAGTCGATGGTGCTCTTGGCCCGCGGGCCGACCATCGGCCCGGACGCCGTTCCGCCGTATGTGCGGCCGGCGGCGGGGGACACGCCCGACATCCTGAAGTCCCTCTCGGGCCTGCCGATGGAAGACGTCGAGCGCGCCCTCATCACGAACACCCTGCGCGATGTCAGCGGCAATCGCGAACGGGCATCCCAGTTGCTCGGGATTAGCGCAAGAACGCTGTACCGCAAGATCAAGGCCTTCGGACTGTCGCGCCGCGCCGGTTCGGCAGACCGAAAGTGACCCCGGTGCCAGAACGGCACGCCACCCCAAAGGACCCAGACCCATGGCAGAGCGCATCATCGGCATCGACCTCGGCACCACGAACAGCGTGGTGGCCGTCATGGAGGGCGGCGAGCCCCGCGTCATCGTGAACGCGGACGGCCATCGCGTGACTCCGTCGGTCGTGGCCTTCACCGAGGGCGGCGAGCGCCTCGTCGGCCAAGCGGCCCGTCGTCAGGCCGTCACGAACCCCGAAAACACCGTCTTCAGCGTCAAGCGCTTCATGGGACGCCGCCACAACGAGGTGGAGTCCGAAGAGAAGATGGTCCCGTACAAGATCGTCGGGAACCCGGAAGAGCTCGTGAAGATCGATGTGCGCGGCAAGACGTACACGCCGCCTGAGATCAGCGCGATCATCCTCCAGCACCTCAAGAAAGCCGCGGAGGATCATCTCGGCCAGAAAGTGACCGACGCGGTCATCACGGTGCCGGCCTACTTCAACGACAGCCAGCGCCAGGCCACGAAGGACGCCGGTCTCATCGCCGGTCTCAACGTGCGGCGCATTGTCAACGAGCCCACGGCGGCCGCGCTCGCCTTCGGTCTCGACCAGCGCAAGTCGGGTCGCATCGCCGTGTTCGACCTCGGCGGCGGCACGTTCGACATCTCGATCCTCGAGTTGGAAGAGGGCGTCTTCACTGTTCAGTCCACGAACGGCGACACCCACCTGGGCGGTGACGACTTCGACGAGGTGCTCGTCAAGCACGTGGCCGGCGAATTCAAGAAGGAACACGGCATCGACCTGCGCCAGGACCCGATGGCCCTACACCGTCTGCGTGAGGCCTGCGAGAAGGCCAAGATCGACCTCTCCAGCTCGATGCACCACGATCTCAATCTGCCGTTCATCACGGCCGACGCCGCGGGCCCCAAGCATCTGACGATGTCGATCACTCGCGCCAAGTTCGAGCAGCTGATCGAGCCGACCGTCAGCCGGGTGCGCAAGCTGTGCATCCAGGCTCTTGAGGACGCCGGCGCCAAGCCGGCCGATCTCACGGAGGTTCTGCTCATCGGCGGCTCGACGCGCATCCCGCTGGTGCAGTCGATCGTGCGCGAGATCTTCAAGCGCGAGCCCAACAGGTCGGTCAACCCCGACGAGGGCGTGGCACTGGGCGCGGCCATTCAGGCCGGCGTCCTCTCGGGCGACGAGACCTTGCAGGATCTGCTCCTGCTCGACGTCACCCCGCTCTCGCTGGGAGTCGAGGTGCAGGGCGGCGTGATGCACACGCTGATCGAGCGCAACTCGACGATTCCGACCCAGAAGGAAGAGGTGTTCTCCACCGCGGCGGACAACCAGCCGCAGGTCGAGATCCACGTGCTCCAGGGTGAGCGTCCGATGGCGAAGGACAACCGCACGCTGGGCAAGTTCGCGCTCGAGGGCATCCCGCCCGCTCCGCGCGGCATGCCGCAGATCGAGGTGCGCTTCGAGATCGACGCCAACGGCATCTTGAGCGTGTCCGCCAAGGACAAGGGGACGGGCAAGGAGCAGAAGGTGCGCATCGAGTCGTCCTCGGGCCTCTCCAAGGAGGAGGTCGAGCGCATGCGCCGGGTCGCCGAGGAGAACGCCGCCGAGGACCAGCGCCAGAAGGCGCTCGTCGAGGCGCGCAACAAGGCCGACCACGCGGTGTACGAGATCGACAAGCTCCTGAAGGAGCACGGCGACAAGGCCGACAACGCGGTCAAGAGCACCATCGAGGCCCGCAAGTCCGATCTGCAGCAGGCCGTGAAGGGTGACGATGCCGCGGCGATCGAGAAGGCGATGGAGGAGCTCAGGTCCTCCGCCCAGGAGATCGCCAAGCAGGTCTACTCGCAGGATCCCGCCGCGGCGGCCGCCGCCGCGGGCGCCGCAGGCGGGGAACCCCAGACTGCCGCCGCCTCCAAGGAAGACGTCATCGACGCCGACTTCGAGGTCAAGTAGCCGCGAGCTCGAGCACGGCGGCGAACTCCGCCGCCGTGACGGGCTGCACCGAGAGGCGCGCGCCGCGCTGCACGACCATCATGTCGCGTAGCGCCGGCGTCGCCTTGAGGGTCGCCAGCGAGACGACTGCGCCGAACGTGCGCTGCCACTGGATGTCCACGCAGATCCAGCGCGGTGCGGCGGGGTCGGCCTTGGCGTCGTGGTATTCCGACGCGGCGTCGAACTGCGTGGGATCGGCGTAGCCTGCGCGCGTGACCCGCGCGAGTCCGGCGACGCCAATCGGCTCCACGCGCGAGTGGTAGTACAGCACGTGGTCACCCACGGCGATGTCGTCGCGCAGGAGATTGCGCGCCTGGTAGTTGCGCACGCCATCCCAGGCGGTGGTCTTCTTTGCCGCGGCAGCCAGGTCCTGGATCGAGAAGACGTCGGGTTCGCTCTTGAAGAGCCAGTGGCGGGGAGCGCGTGTCATGGGCCGTGGGATACCACGAGGCCCGCGACCGCTTCGCCGACTACTCGAGAGCCTTGATGAGCGCGTGGGTCGCCGCGACGTTCATCTTGACCATCATCGTCCAGTTGCGCACGACGCCGTCCTGCAGGATCAGCACCGGGCGCTTGTCGACGATCGGCCCGTTCGGGCCGCTGCCTTGGTATTGAGGCAGGACTTGGATCTCGAGCTGTTCGGTCAGCTCGAGCCGCGGTTTGCCGCCGTAGGCATTCAGGTACACGCCCACGTCCATCGCCGCCTTGCCGCCCTTGTCATCGTGGCGCCGCGCTTCGGCGGCCTGGCGCAGGCCGGCGATCACCTTGCGCTCGTAGCCCGCCGGCATGGTGATCTCAACAATCACGCGCTGGCCGTTCATCATCCGCAGGACCTTGCCGGCTTCGTCCTTGGCGACGACCCACGTGCAGCCCTCGGCGCTCTCGAAGGCGGAGTACGGCGAGAGGGGCAGGCCCGACACGTCCACGGTGGCCGTCAGGCGCGGCGGCGGGAACACGATGTCTTCCACGCGCTTCACGAGGTCGTAGAGGTCCTTGCGATTGTTGGTAAAGATCGCGATGACGGCGTCCTCCTCGAGGAACCGCGTGACCCAGATCCCGAAGCCCTTGACGCCGCCGCTGTGGTGCACCTTGGTGGTCCCGCGGGGCGTGGGTTCGACCATCCAGCCGCAGGCGTACTCGCCGCCCTCCGCGTCGTAGAGCAGCGCGCGGTGTTTGGCGTCGAGCACGCGGTCACCGCGAAGCGCGCGATCCCAAAGGAGCATGTCGTTCAGTGTCGTCACGACACCGCCCATGCCGCGGTAGCCGAAGCCGTAGTGCCAGTTCACCGCCGTGTGGTCTTTGTCGGCCCCGAAGCGTCCGGCGACGTCGGAATCGTTGAGCAGGCGCTGCTCGCCGATGAAGCCCGTGCGCGTGAGTTTCGCGGGCTTGAATAGCTGCTCGCGGCAGTACTGCTCGAAGCTGGTCTTGGCTCGCTCCTCCACGATCGCGGCGAGCAGCGCGTAGCCGACATTGCTGTAGCTGAAGTGATCCCCCGGCACATGCGTGCGGGGGGCTTGGAGGATGTGCGCGACGTACGCCGTGCGGTCCAGCGGTGAGTCGTAGGGCACGCCGAGGGAGCTATCGAGGCCAGCGCGGTGATGCAGGAGATGGCCGACGGTGATGTCGTGCTTGTCGGCCGGGACCTTGGGCCAGAAGGTAGCGAGCGTGTCGTCGAGGGCCAGCTTGCCCTGCTGCACGAGCCGCAGGATCGCCGTGGCCGTGACCTGCTTGCTGACGGACGCCAACTCGAAGAGCGTGTCAGGCCCCACGGGTCGGCCCGCGTAGTCGGCGAAGCCATAGCCCTTGATGAGGTCGGACTTGCCGCCGCGCGCGACGGCGACGCCGCCCCAGAACCCACCCTCGGTGGCCTGTTGGACGGCACGATCCACGCGCTCGCCCAGCGGCGTGGCCACGGGCGGCTCGGCGGCGGCCGGGCCGGCGAGCAGGAGGAGCAGCGGCAGCGCGAGAATCGGGACGCAAGGGAATCGACGCATGGATCAGCCTCCTGCCGGCCCCGCACCGTAGCCCCGGGAGCGGGGGTGGGCATCGGTACCTTGGCCCCGGAGCGTTCGGGTGCCGCGGGGCATCCTGGGACCGCAGAAGGAGCCCACCCGACCCATGCCCGTCGTCATTGGAATCACCGGCCGCAACTGTGCGGGCAAGGACACCGTGGCCGCGGCCCTCGCTGCGCGCGGGTTCGAGCACCACAGCCTCTCCGACGTGCTGCGCGTCGAACTCACCCGCCGGGGCGCCGAGATCACTCGCAGCGCGCTCATCGCCCTGGGCAATGAGCTGCGGGCGGCGGAGGGGCCGGGCGTGCTCGCCATCCGCGTCAAGGCGATGATGCAAACCGACCGCGTGGCTCTCGTGAGCGTGCGTAGCCCGGCCGAGGTGCAGGAGTTACGGCGGCTGGACGGCTTCGTCCTGTTCGCGGTGGACGCCCCGGTGGAGGTCCGCTTCGCCCGTGAGCGCACGCGCGGCCGCGAGTCGTTGCCCGCCACCTTGGCCGAGTTCATCGAACTCGAGGCGCGCGAGAACACGAGCGACCCGAAGGCCCAACAGCTCGACGCGACCGTCGCCCTCGCGGACTACACCATCGACAACAACGGCAGCCTGTCCGAGCTGGACCGCACGGTGGGGGCGCTGCTGAGCGAGATCGAAGCGGGTGCGCCCGCGCCCGGGAGGACGGCATGATCGAACGCAACCAACCGCCGGCGACGGGCGACGAGGGCGGCCTGGTGTATGGCCAGAACCCGGACCATCAGCGCCCCGACTGGGACGAGTACTTCCTGCAGGTCATGGACACCGTGGCCACACGTGCGAACTGCGACCGCGGCCGGGCCGCGTCGGTGATCGTGAAGGACAAGCGCATCATCGCGACCGGCTACGTGGGCGCGCCCGCGGGTTTGCCGTCGTGCGACGAGGTGGGCCACCTCATCAAGGTCGCCTACGACGAGCGCGGCGGGCAACACAAGCACTGCGTGCGCACGACCCACGCCGAGGCGAATGCCATCGCGCAAGCCGCCAAGCACGGCACGGCCATCGACGGCGCGACGATCTACATCCGCATGACGCCGTGCCTGGACTGCACGAAGCTGCTCATCAACGCGGGCATCAAGCGCATCGTGTGTCGCAAGCGCTACCACGCCGACCACGACAGCATTGACATGCTCACGCAGGCCGGCATCGACCTCGTGGTCATGAGCCAGGAGCAGCTAACGTACGACCAGATGGCGTAGCATGGTGAGCGCGAAGTTCCGTTGCATCTCGGACGTGCGGCAGCCTGGGCTGGGGGCGATCAGGCCGCTTCGTCGTCCTCGAGTGGACCGGCCACGAGTCGTCCTCCTCATCGGCCTTCCGCGCCCCAGCCAGCCCGCCGACCGGCGTCGAGCGGGCCTCGGTTCGGCATCCGCAACGCCCCCCCCCCAGTTCCCCGCCTGCTGATGGCAGCGAACCTCCGGCGCAGAACACCAGGTAGACACGAATCCGGAGCGAACCCTAGCCCGGCAGCAGGAGGCGCCCGCCCAGCCACGTGACGAGGTTGAGGCCGATGCCGAGCGCCAGCGACCAGCGCAGCGAGAGGCCGGTCACCCGCCGATAGATGAGCGTCTCAACGGCCATCACGCCGAGTTCGCCCAGGGGAATGGGCAGGCCGAGTCCGGCCAGCAAGTGCAGGCACGGATGCGTTGCCAAGTTCATGAGCGGCACATCGACGATGAGTCGGCGCGCCTGCCGTGGGCGCAGTCCGCAGGCCAGGACCGTCTCGATCACGATCGTGGCCGCGAGCGCCAGCAGATAGAGCCACTCCCAGTCCATCAGGCGCGTCCCGGCAGCGGCGCCAGGGCCGCGAGTAGCACGGGCACTTCGATCCACGCGTGCACGAGGGCGAAGAGCCCATAGAGCGCGCGCGCGTCGCGAAACGACCACGCGAACACAGCGAAGCCAACGCCCGCGACGACGCACAGCGCCGTCACCCAGGTGCGCCGTGCGGGCCAGATGATGCGCGCCGCGCCCGCGGGCTCCAAGCGTGGAAGGACGCCGATCACCACCGCGTAGTGCATGCACTGCAGGTACGCCGCCGCTGCGAACAGTCGCACAGCGAAGTCCCCACCGCGCCACGCGGCCGGCACGAACGTGCCCAGCTGATCGGCGAGGGGCCCGGCCCCCAGCACGCCGCCGGAATCCAGGCCGGCCAGAACGCGCGTTGGCACGCCCGCAGCCACCGCGAGCGGCACCACGCCGAAGAGCACGGCGACACCCAGCACCATGCGCCGCCGCGCGGCGCCGTCCAGGCGCTCAAGCAGGAACCCAATCGGCGTCAGATTATGGAGCACCGCGAGCAGCACGAGCGTGGCGAGCGGCGCCAGGACGGCGCCCGCCAAGAGCAGGCCGCCAAGGACCACCGCGACGGCCGCCTTCCACGTCGCCGCGCGCCGCAGAACCGGCAGGGCGGTGAGTGCGAGCAAGCCGACGAGGGCGACCTCGATCGCCGGCAAGACCATGGGCGCGGCGTCGGTCGCCAACCCCACGAGGCGCACGAGCACGATGACCCCGATGAGCGCGAGCCACGTGTTCAACAAGCGCGGCGGCAGGCGAGCCGAGAAGCGGCGATCGACATAGCGCAGCTCGGCGAGGACGTGCACGAGTCCGAAGGCGGCCAACGTGAGTGCGTAGGTCGCAAGCGGCGCGAACGTGGCCGCGAGACACGCGGCCGTCGCAACGCCGGCGAGGAAGCACCAAGTGCCGCGGGCGAGCGCGGGGCTCACGCGGCGGCGGGGCTCACGTGGCTCTCGCGCGCCCGGCGGCGCCTGACGAAGATCAGGCCGGCGATGCCGCCGCCTCCGAGCAGGAAGAGCAGCAGCCCCCAGCGGAAGCCGCTGCGCTTGATGTCGGCCTCGGAGAGCTCCGCCCCGTTCTTGCCAAAGTAGCGGGTCTCGACCACCTGCACTTGCAACGTGCCCTTGCCGATCGAGAGAATCTGCAGCTTGCGCTGGATCCGGTAGACGGGATCGTTGTCGCGCGTGCTACCGCGTCCGACATGGATGCCTGCTCCCAAGGCGAACCAATCCGCGCCGTCCTTCTGCAGCTGGGTGAACAAGCGGCCCGGACTGCGTGCGTTCTCCGTCATCATCGTGTGGAAGGTCGGCAGCATGTCGTGCCGGACGGCGAACACGGTGGTGTTGTAGTGATCGACGGGAATGTTCTGGTTGTGCCCGAACGTGCGCAGCCGGTTGCTGGGCTGGGGCAGAGAGAACAACTGCCACCAGGGCTTGGGTCCGGCCTCGTCGCGCGCGGCCGGCGCCTCGCCGCGGGTATCCACGGCACGCACCGCCACGGGCGTCTTGGCCGGCGGCAGCAAGAGATCGGCACCGATCACCAGGGCCTCGGGCTTGAGATCCGGGTTGAGCGCTTCGATCTCTTTCCAGCGCGAGGCCGAGCCCAAGTGGGTCTTGGCGAGCTCCGTCAGCGTGTCGCCCGACACCACGCGGTGGACGCGGGTCGTGTAGTCGGCATAGACGCCGAAATCGAGCACGACCTCAGTGTGCTGGCTGTGCTGCCCCTCGATGGCAATGTCGGCGGCCGCGGGCGCGGCCGCCAAGGCGAGCAAGAAGGCGCTGGCGAGCAGGGACAGGCACGGGATTCGAAGCATGGTTCGGGCTCCTCCATCTGCGAGCATACGGACAGCCGCAAGGGCCGCGCAGACTTTGAGACAAGACGGCGGCTCTTCCGTTCCCTGTCGGGTGCTTTTGTCTCCGCCTTGCGTTCGAGGCGGCCGGCGCGGCGTATTCAGTGGGGTCGTCGCAGGAGGGCACGAGACATGACACGGAGGAAGATCGCAGTGGCGACCATCCGCAAAGGGCTCGGCCGAGCCGTCCTGGCCGCCGTTCTGCTGGGCCTGGGCGTGCTGGGCCTGGGCGTGCTGGGCCTGACCGCCTGTGGGCGAACGCCCGCCACGGGCACTGAGGAGGCGAGCGGTGGCCCCGACGGATCGGAGCCCGCGCGCACGGTGGTCAACGACGAGCGCTTCCACGAGGCCCTGCGCGCCGCCGCCGCGTCGTACGAGACCTTCGGCGAGGTCGATGATCTCATGCGCTGGGTGCCCGGCCTGTGTCGCTTGCCGACGATGACGATCCACCCCAGCGCCAGCACGGATGAAGCCACCCACGGCGGCAAGCTGTTCTGGATGTTCGCCAAGCAGCGCGATGCCTACCTGAACCACGCGTATGCCGATCAGCCGGTGGGCCAGGTCCTCGTCAAAGAGGCCTGGGCGTCGCGTGCGGCCACCGCGGAGGAGATCGCCGGGTCCAGCGCGCGGGCGCTGGCGTCGAAGGGCATTCGGCCGCCGGAGGGCGCACGCTTCGACACGCTGCACACCACGACCGTGCAGCGGGATGGGGGGCACTTCACCGCCGATACCCGCAAGGGTCTGTACGTGATGCTCAAGTTGGCGGCCGATACCGAGGGCACGGATGCCGGCTGGGTCTACGGCACGCTGGCGCCTGACGGCAAGACCGTCAGCAGCGCGGGCCGTGTCGAGTCGTGCATGGGCTGCCACGAGGGCGCGGGGCGCGATCGCATGTTCGGCTTGCGCCGGCCGTAGCGCACTTGGTCTCCGCAGGCGCCGTGCGCGGATAGAGTCACCCCGCCGCCACGTTGGCGCCGCGGGAGAGCCGAGCATGAGCGCGATGACCTACAGGCCGCTGGGCCGTTGCGGAACCAAGGTGAGCACGCTCAGCCTCGGTGGCTGGACCACATTTGGCGGCTCCATCACCGACGACGCCCTCACGCGCACGATCCTGCACGCGGCCTTCGAGGCGGGCATCAACTTCTTCGACATCGCCGACGTGTATGCGCGTGGCGCCGCCGAGACCAGCATGGGCAAGGCGCTGGCGGAGCTGCCCCGGCGCCACCTCGTGATCTCGTCCAAGTGCTACTGGCCGATGAGTGAGGACGTCAACGACCGCGGGCTCTCGCGCAAGCACATCTTCGAGAGCGTGCACGACAGCCTGCGGCGCATTGGCACGGACTATCTCGACATCCTGTTCTGCCACCGCTACGACGCGGAGACGCCCGTCGAGGAGACGGTCCGCGCCATGGACGATCTGGTGCGGCAGGGCAAGGTGCTCTACTGGGGCACGAGTGAGTGGACGGGCGCGCAGCTCGACTCTGCCCACGAGGTGGCGCGCACGTACGGCGCCTATGGCCCGCAGGTGGAGCAACCCCAGTACAGCCTGCTGGTGCGCGAGAAGGTGGAGTCGGATGTACGCCCGGTGCTGGCCGCGCGGGGCATGGGCATGGTCGTGTGGAGCCCGCTCGCCTCGGGTCTTCTCACCGGCAAGTACGACGACGGCGTGCCGCCGGACTCGCGCCTCGCGCGCATCGACTGGCTGCGCGAGAGCCTCTTGCGCGACGAGCAGGTGACGCGCGTGAAGGCCATGCGGGCCGTGGCCGACGACCTGCGCTGCAGCCGGACGCAGCTGGCCCTGGCGTGGGCGGCCGCGCAGCCTGGTGTCTCCAGCGTGATCCTGGGCGCCACGAGCGTCGCGCAGCTCGAGGAGAACCTCGGCGCCCTCGCGGTAGAGCTCACGCCCGCCGCGACCAAGGCGCTGGACGGCGTCTTCCCTGCGACCTCGTAGGGGCTGCGGGCCGATTGTCACGCGCGGCGGGACGCCGGGCGCCGCGCAGGGCGTCCAAGCGCGGGCGCGACCTCTTTCGGCGGCGGATCCGTGCCATCATGGGACCGACATGTCGGGCACGCGTCCCCAGTCTCACCTCGCCCTGGCCCTGGCCACGCTCGCGCTGTGCCTGGCCGTCTGGTGGGCGTTTGACTCCCTGACCGGGCTCGATCCGGTCCAAGATGGCACGCTTGGCAGCACGCTCGGCACCTACAGCCCGTTCGATGAGCCGCCGCCTGAGGATGGATCGCAGGGGGGCCTGGATGCGACGGGCCTGCCGCCGCTGCGAACCGCCGACGCGCCGCCCCTTGTGCCGCTGGAGCCGGAGCTCCAGCCGCCCGTGCAGCCCGTCGAGACCACGCGTGCACCGAGAGTCAGCGAGGACCTGCTGCCGCCGGAGGACGAACCGGAAGAAGAGCCGCGGGAGCCCGAGGCGTTCTTCAGTGGCAGCCGGCCCACGAGGCTGTTGGGCGGCGTGGCGCGCGTGAACGCGCGCGCGACGGAGGAGGTGCTGATTCCGAGGAGTCGCGCCGTGGTGGGCTCGCCCGGCCTCTGGGTCGCCAATCTCGGGTCGCAGCGCTCGGCCGTGCCTTACGTGGCCCTGCCGATGGAGGCGCCGCGGCACGACGTCGAACTTCCGAACTACTACATCGATCGCTTTGAGGTCACGAACGCTCGCTACTGGGAGTTCCTGCAGGACACGGCGTCCATTCTTTATCGCACGGCCAGACAGCCGGCCCGCAACCTCGTGGAGGTTGCCCAGGCGTTGATCCGCGAGCCCGCGCGCAATCGCGAGTTCTGGGATGTCACGGCGCGCCAGCTGTTCGTAGCGAACCTCGGCGTGCTGGCGGAGGTGTTCCAACAGGAGTTCGTGTTCGACGAGTCGAAGACGCTCGACGTGGAGGTCACGTTTCAGCGAATCAAGGACATCGACCTGCCGCGTGGCGTCGACCTGCAGTTCTATGACCGGGCGCCGCCCGGGACGTGGCCCGACGACCGCTACGAGGAGCGCGAGTCGGATCATCCGGTGCGCAGCATCACGGTCGAAGACGCGCAAGCGTTTGCGCTCTACCATGGACGCCATGTGCCGACGGAGTTCGAGTGGGAGGTCGCATGCCGGGGAACCAGCGGGGCTGATTGGCCCTGGGGTAGCGATGGCTCACGCTTCGACGATGTCGTGAATGGCGGCCGGGTCCGCGACAACAACGAGCCTCCGCGCACAGTTTCGGTGTTCCAACTCGAGGGCGGGGCGTCGCCGACCGGGGTGTTCCAGACGCTCGGCAACGTATCGGAATGGACTTCGTCGTTCCTCGACGCGTACCCCGGCGGCGTCCGTTCCATCACCGGATCGCCGGAGCGCCACGTCGTCGTGCGCGGGGGCTCCGCCGCGGATAACGAGCGCTATGTCGTGCGGCCGGCGTTTCGGGGCTGGCTCGCGGACGACCCGGACGGGGCACCGCGCCCGCGGCAACGTCGCCGCTTCACGGGCTTCCGTACGGCGCGCTACCCGAGACGCGTAGAGAGCGTCCTGCCGACGATGACCTATCGTGCCCGCGTGGGGGGGCTGCTCGATCCCGCGTGCCTGCAGACCGACGCGTGGACCGGCACGCAGGGGGTTCATACGCGCCGGTTCCGGCATGAATACGGCGAGTCGGAAGAGTCCGTCTTGGCCTGGCCCCGACCGGGTACGAAGTCGGTGGTCGTGCAGCCGTTCACCAGCGTGTGCTTGCTGGTCGGACGGCAGTGGCAGCCGAATGTTGATCCGGCGGTCAGCACGTTGCCCCAGGTGCTCGGGCATCCCACGCCCGTCCTCTACGGACTTCTGCACACCGACCTGCACTTGCCTGACGCTTGGCAGGCCTTGCAGGGCGACACGCCGCCGTGGCCGTTTCCCGGCCGCGTGCGGCGCGCCACGGTGCCGCCTGGCACGTATCTGATCGCGAGCATCGATGGCGTCCAGGCGCTGCTGACGTCCGATGGCGGCACAGCTTGGTACCTCGGAAACCGTCCGGCCGCACCGAGCGAGCTGGCCGTCATCGAGCGCAAGTACGGAGCCGTTGGGCCTCGTCCCGAAGCGGAGAAGATGCGGGCACGAGGCGCGGAGCACCTCACGGTCCGGTTCAAGGTGCCGATGCACGCGACGCCCGAGGCGAACATGGCGGCCAGCCTGACGCTGGACCTCGGATTGTCCCGGACGGAGAACCGCTCCCTGCGCGAGATCGCGTTCGAGTACGAGGGTAAGTAGGCTCGCCGCATGAACCTCCGCGCCGTCCTCTGGTTGCCCCTCCTCGTTCTGCTCGCGCTACCCGCATGGGCGGAAGACACGGCGACCACTGTCAAGGTCAACGGCCGGCTGGAGACCATCGAGGGCCAGGCCGTGCTCACGGTCTGGGGCACGCCGCGAGAGCGCGGCTTCGCCCACGGCTATCTGCTGGCTGAAGCGATCGTGCGCGGCATCGAGCGCGACTTCGAGCAGGTGCTCGGACCCTTCATCCCGCGCTACGAGGCGTTGGTGCGCAAGATGGTCGTGCCGCAGTTTGCGTTCGATGCGCGCGAACTTGAGGAGCTCGAAGGCCTCGCCGCTGGACTCAAGGAGCGCCTGCCGGAAGAGCAGCAAGTCATCTCGGCCCTGAAGCGACCGTTTGATCTGCTTGACATCAAGGCACTCAACACCTTCGGCGACTGGTACGGGCTGGGGTGTTCCTCGCTGGCGGTCTGGGGTCGACTGACGACGGACGGCAAGACTCTCGTCGGGCGCAACTTCGACTTCCCGGGCTTCGGCCTGCTGCTGCGCCACCCGACGGTGATCGTGCGTGCGGCGGATGGGGAGCACGCCGGCAGCGTGGGCGTGTCATATCCCGGCTGCATTGGCACCCTGACGGGCATGAACACCGACGGCGTGTTCGTGGCCGTTCACGACGTGCGCGTGAAGCCGACGCTCGACAAGGCGGTGCGTCCGAACGTGCCGCGGCTCCTGGCCGTGCGCCGCCTCCTCGAGCAGACGCGCGGACCCAAGGCGTGCCTTCAGGCGCTGGATCTCGCGCGCAGCTGGCCGACGCTCTATGGCAACAACCTGATGGTGGTTGCGCCGGGCGCCGTGGACGGCGTGCCGCGCGCTGCGGTGCTGGAGTACGACTGCCGTACCGACCTCGACGGGGGCTGCACGGTGCGGCTGAGCAACAGCGAGGGTGCCGAGGCCAAGCCGGGCCTTTGTCTGGCGTGCACGAACCACCATCGCTGCCGGGTGGAGCCTGAGGGCTACGAGGATCTCTACGAGCGCTGGCGGTTCCCGGAGCTCATCGGGGCCGAGAGCCTCGAGAAGCCGCTCGACGTGGCCGGCATGTTCGCCCAGGTGGGACGCGTCGCGTTCCCGCGCGAGGGCGTGCAGAAGCTGGCGAAGAGCGTGCAGGGCGCCGGCCGTGCGCACGGCACGCTTCACCAGACCGTCGGGGAACCCGACCGCGGACGGTTGCACGTGCGGTTCGGCACGATCGGCACCCACATCCGCGACGCGACGCCGCGGGCCTACGATGTGCCCGCCCTCGTCCGCGCGGCCAAGTAACCCATACCGAGCCAGCCCATACGGAGCGAGGCCGCTTCCCTCGACATTCGCGTCGCCCAGGAGGCCCCGCGCTGGTCAGTCGTTCGGTCGCCCTACCGAAGCGCCTTCGCCTTGGCCACGAGCTCGATGAACTCAGCACGGCGCGACTGCGGATCCTCACCCTTTGCCGGTGTCGTCAACTCCTCGACCAGGTCGTAGGTGGCCTGCCCGCGGTGGGGGGAGTGGCGCAGCAGCATGCCGAAGGCCGTGACGCCCGCGGCCCATTGGAAATCGCGGTCGGCGCTCTCAAACGAGAGCCCGTCATCGTGCACGTTGCGCTCGATCAGCCGGCTGGTGTCGCCATCGGGCGCCTTCCAGCGCAGGCGCCACACGAACAGCGCTCCGTCGCGCGGCGTCGGCTCGCCCTCAGTACGCACGGGTGCCGCCTCCTCGTCGGAAACGAACGGGTTCGGGTCGATCGCGCTCGGAAGCGTGGTGCCCGCGGGCACGATCTCGTAGAGCGCCGTGACCTCGTGGCCCGCCCCGACGTCGCCGGCGTCCTTCGTGTCGTCGTTGAAGTCGCGCGCGGCGAGGCGCCGGTTCTCGTAGCCGAGAAGTCTCCAGGCCGTGATCGTCTTGGGGTTGAACCACACCTGGAACTTCACGTCCTTGGCGATGGTGATGAGCGTGCCCGTCATCTGCTCGACGAGCACGCGCCGCGCCTCGTCGAGGCCGTCGATGTAGGCGTAGTTGCCGTTGCCGGCGTTGGAGTAGGCCTCCATCTTGCCGTCCTGCAGATTGCCCGTGCCGAAGCCGAGCACGCTCAGGTACACGCCGTCCTTGGCCTCACGCTGCACAAGCTCGACGAGCCCCGGCCCGTCCGAGACGCCGACGTTGAAGTCGCCGTCGGTGCAGAGGATGACGCGATTGACGCCGCCTTTGAGGAAACCCTCCTTGGCTTGCTTGTACGCCATCTGGATGCCGCCTGCGCCGTTCGTGGAGCCACCCGCCTTCAGACTGCGGATCTTGCCGAGAATCGCGGCCTGTTCGCTGCCCGGCGTGGACTCGAGCAGCACGCCGGCCGAGCTGGCATACGTGACGATCGAGACGCGATCGCGCTCATCGAGTGTCTCGGTGAGCAGCTCGAGGCCGGAGCGCAATAGCGGCAGCTTGTCCTCGGACTGCATCGAGCCCGAGACATCGACGAGGAACACCAGGTTCGTCGCGGGCCGCGCTTCGCGCTTGATCTCCCGCCCCTTGAGCGCGATACGCGCCAGCCGGTGCGCCGGGTTCCAGGGACACGTGGCCACCTGGACATGCGTGGCGAACGGCTGATCTGCGCCAGCCGCGGGGGGTGCGTAGCCGTAGTCGAAGTAGTTCACGAACTCCTCGATGCGCACGGCCGCCGGATGCGGGCGCTGCCCCTGGTTCAGCATGCGACGCACGTTGGTGTAGGAGGCGGTGTCTACGTCCACGCCGAACGTGGAGGTGTGCCCGCCACGCTTGGAGACTTCGAGGAAGCCGTCGATGCCGGGATGCACGTAGCCTTCGCCCAGAGAACCGGCCGGCAGGCGCAACATGACGCCCCCCGCGGTGACTTCCGCTCTGTAGCCCGCGCGATCGACGCCCGTTGACTCGGGGCCGCCGACCAAGCCTGGGTCTGTGTGGACATCCAAGCGGCGCACAGACTCGGAGCCACGGACGGAGTCGGCTCCGGGCAGGCCGCCGTCCTGATAGAAGACGCCCGTGTCGCTGGACGTGCCCGTCGAGCTCGGCTCCGCGTTAGTACCCGCCGGAACGTCCGCCTCCACGAGGCGCAGCGTGCCGCGTGGCAGGTAGAGGTACCCCTCCTTGCCATTCGCCGTGAACATCACTGAGTCTGGGCCGACCGAGGTATCCGCATCGCGGTCGATGCCCATGGGCGCGGCTTCGTCCCGGAGCGCGGGGAGACGCGCATACGAATCCTCACTCGATGACGGGATTGAAAAGCCAGAGCCGCCTCCGCCCCCGGGCCCGACGACGAGCAGGGCCGGCACGCAGACGATCACAGCTGCGGCGAGCGCGGCAGCCGCCCGCAGACCCCACGACCTGCGCCGCGGCGCGCGCCCGGCCTCGCTCAGCA